>CANRIG010000005.1 GCA_947630595.1 uncultured Lachnospiraceae bacterium
GGCAAAATGATTGCCGTTTGTTACAGTATAATGTATCTGACTATGATCTGCAATAAAAATCTTTATTTTTTGATATTGTTATTGTAGATTTTTGATTATCGTATTTTATATATTTTTATTATCTTATTATATATGATTCTACTTGATTTGTAAAGAAGTATTTCATGGATTCGCACACCTGGAATTCATACCGCGGTACTGCAGAGACCTGCCGCCAAAAAACCGCCGGAATTCGCTGCAAAAAAGCCGCCGCGTCGCCGCAGCAGCTTTCCCTTTCCTTCCAGACAGGAATTTTTTCTCGGTAGCGTTTCCAGTCTTCTTTCAATATTTCCACTTTCAACCCTGCCAGACTCAATAACTGAATACATAAAATCCAAGGTTTTTCAGCAAATGCAGACAATACAGATCATGGCAGAAAATTTATATATATCTTTCGTATAAAATAATATTGGCCATCGGATTGGCAGAATGAATACGATCGATCCCACGTCCTAAAGACCTCTTCCACAGCATCTTTTGTATTTTTTCCCTGACCCGCATGGGCAGGGATCGTTTCTGCCTATTTTAGGAGTTTCCCTGACATAGGTCCGGGAAACCGGCGGCAGCCAGCCGTCCCAGAAAAGGCCATCCTCTTCCTCCGGTTCATCCGTCACATCAATACCCGCCTCCAGCATTTCCTGAAGCGTCTCAGCTCCCTCTTTCCCGCGAGACGAGCTCTTCCTAAGCCGGCGGATCAGGGAATCCGCTTCCTCAAACCGGCAGCAAATGATATTGGCTTCGGCCAGAAGATATAGGAATTCCTCTGAATGAATCTTTTCTTTTTGCAGATACGCCTCCAGACGCTTTATATCCTGCTCACTCACAAAACTCACAGCCTGAAACATCGTCTCCTGAATGGAACGGTCAAACTCATACATATGGCGTTCTTTTACATGAACAGGCTGCTTTTCCGCCTCAACCATGTCAATATCCCATGCTGAGATCCGTTTTTCCTCTGCGTACTGCTGACGGCTTCTTCCCTTCAGCATCGGCAGCTCCAGCTCCAGCAGCAGGCCCGCCGCAGCGCACCACAGCTCGCAGGAAGCAGAAAGCTCCGGCTCCTCAGGTAATATATGCAGCATACTCTCTATCACAAAGGGCAGCGGCCGTCCCTCCATGATTTTCGGGAAAATGAATTCAAGAACAGCTCCTGCCGCTGCTTCCGGAAGCTTAAAGTCATACAGCAGAATATTGTACAGCACTTCTGCCCAATCGCTTCTTTCGGAAATACTTCCGGCCATTTCACGCAGTTCCTTTTCAGAAAAAGAAGCATACTCCAGGTCTTTCGAATAGCGCAGTATCCTCGCCATAATGTAATCGGCATCCAGCTGTATCGCCGCCGCATAGGCCTTTCCGGAATCCGTCCGGTAAAGGGTCTGCAGCTGATCGTTGAATCTCCCGTGCCAGTATACGTAACGGCAGAAAGCCTCAGGGGCAACCGCCATATGGTAAACGCTCTGAAACATGCCTCTCAGGCTGTCAAAATCAATCAGGCCATACACAAGGACCAGCGTTTTAAGTTTTTCCGAAAAACGTCTCAGCTCCCGATAGGTCTGTTTTCGGAGAGCGGCAGGCAGAGAACACAGCAGAGGGGAAAGGTCCGTGGCAAATGAAAGAACCGCCCTCGTTTTTCCTTTCCTCTTTTCTACCTGAATGTCCGCCAGCCCAACGCCAATAGCCTTGCTGAGCATGTCGGTCTCCGGCAGTTTCTCCAGCCTGCCGTTCGGCAGACCGGCCAGATGCAGATATTCCCTGAGTTCCTCTTCATACAGGACATACAGCAGATATTCCGGATGTTCATATAGTTCCTGCGCGATTGCACATGTCATCCGGGATTTGATCCAGCTGTCCAAATACGGAATCTGAAGGTATTTGCAATAGTCCCTGGCCTCCTGCAGGTTCAGGGCGCACAGCAGTTCAGCGCAGCTTTTCGTACCGGAGACAATCTCCAGGACATAATCCGGCTCCTCCAGATCCTCTTGTTTCAGAAACGGGAGGATCAGCTGAGAATAGCCGCCGTCTCCGCTGTTCTCACTCTGAACTTTTTCTTTGCCGGCTTTTCCGTCTTTTGCTTTCCAGTCCTTTGCCTTTCCGTCTTTTGCATTTCCGTTTTTTCCCTTTCCGTCCCTTGCCTTTCCGTCTTTTGCATTCTCTCTTTCTTCCGTCTGCCGAAGGCTCTCCTCACAAAAATGTTTCCAGCTCTCTATTTTGAGCGCCATCGGAGACGATTTGCGTTTATGAGAAGACGCATGGAATGCTGACTCCAGGCGATCAAGGAAATCCCGAAAAAAATCATCCATCACTTTTTTCGCATCATCCGGGAAATATGCGGATTCGGCTTCCGCATCAAGATCCTCATTCGCCGGGAAAACAAGTTTTCTCAGGCTTTCTGCTGCCGCCTTCACATCAAGAGGACGCCGGGCTTCTCCGTCCCAGCCATTTGCCCAGACGCCTCCTGTATCCTCCTCGAAATTGTCCCCTTTTACCTTAAGCAGCGCCGCATACCTTTCTTCATAGCTTTCGTCAATTTTTTCGAAGATAATCTTATGCCTCCAGTCGTCTCCAAAATCGTAAGTGTAACGAATCCATTTGTAACCCGGAAAAAAACGGTCTACAAGCGTCTTCGCTTCCTGATAATGATTCCAAAAACCGGAGTTTTCCTCCTCATCGATAAAAATATCTTCCGACGGAATGCTGAAATTATGCAAATGGCAGTTTTCCCAGCCAAAAAGACACTGAATCACAAGATGCAGTTCGTAAAAGCTGATCCTCTCTGGTATGACCACACGACGCCACACGGGAGGATGAGTATCCTCCAGCACGATTTTCAATATGTATCCTGCCATTTTTATCCGGTACCTTCCTTACATATTCATCCACTTTTCCATCAGGGCATCGCTGTCAAACACTACATCGTTCGGCAATTGAACGTCATATTTCTCAGCAAAACGTTTTATAAACTCTCTGGATGGTTCTTTGTTCCTGAGATATTCCTGTTCCAGATCCGCTTTCATCTGCTCGCGCTTTTCCGCTGCTTCTTCTTCCGGCGCATAGACGATTCCATACATGATCCCAAACGAAAAATAAATCTCAAACAAATCATCCGGAGAAGAAAACAGACTGATCTCCACAGTCTCGTCTATTACTTCACAAATCTCAAGATAAGTATTTTTATAATGTCTTCGGGATTCCGAAAAAGTGTTTGTAACATCCTTCCATCGATTCACAGCTGCTCCTCCTTTAATTCTTCTTCTCATCCTTCTGCGCGTTTCATGAAATCCTGCGCCGCTTTCAGTTCCGCGGTAAATATGCGGTAATCATGTGTTTACAAATTACACGCCTGCCGGCTGCAAACGGGCAGTTGCAGAAAGAACGCCCGAGATGCGCCCTATCAATATGTACCATATACATTATACGAGGCTCTCCCGGGAAAATCAATCACAAGATAGTTTCATTCGGACAATTTCATTCGGACAATTTCATCCGGAAAATTTCCTGACTCCTAATGATAATGACAAAAGCCGCAAATTGTTATATAATTCAGGCAGACAGAAAGGAACCCATGCTTATGACCCGTACAGTAATGAATGACAGAAAAAATACCTCCGAAAACATCGGCAAAAAAATCTTCCGGCTTCTCCCCAGAAAACAGAAACTGCGTTTCCTGCTGATTCTGGTCATCCTCGGCGTGTCGGCCGTCCTCAGCCAGCTTACGCCGCTCTCCGTCGGCTATCTGACCGACCGCGTGCTGGCCGATCCAAATGTCACATTTTGGTCTGTGCTGCCGGTTCTGCTGGTCATCCTAGCGGTAAACGTCGTCAACGAGGTTATCAAGGTGGCGCGGCGTCTGATCGTCGAGGATACCGCCACGCAGGCCGAGAAAACCGCACGCCAGAAAGCGGCGGAATCCCTGCTCATGGCCCCGCTTTCCTATTTTCGCAGCCACATGACCGGCAACATCCACGGCCGCCTGAACCGCAGCCTGGAGGGAACGGTCAAGCTCATCAAGCTGATGTTCATGGATTTTGCGCCCGCAGTGACGACCGGCCTGGCCGCGATTGTCACTATTTTCATCCAGCTTCCGGCGCCCGTGGCCTGCCTCGTCATTCTGGTCATCCCGGTCGGCACGCTCATCGTGTTTCGCCAGATCGGCACGCAGAAGGGCATCCGCGTGGAACTCATGGAAACCAAGGCGGACATGGACGGAACTATGGTGGAGCTGCTCGGCGGCATCGAAACCATCCGCACCCTGGACAGCGCGCAGACGGAAAGCGGCCGCATCCTCGACCGTTCGGAGCAGCTGCGCAGAAAGGAAATGCGGCATCACTGCTCGATGGCCTTTTACGACTGTCTGAAATTTGTCAACGAGGCTGCATTCAGCGTGCTGGTCATCGGCATCTCGGTGCTGCTGGCCTCCCGGAAAATTATTTCCGTCGGCACGGTCCTTACGGCTTACCTCTGTTTTACGCAGCTGACCGGCCCGCTGCGGGAGCTGCACCGCATTCTTGATGAATTTTCAGAGTGCATGGTGCTGGCCCGCGACTATTTCCAGATTCTGGAACTGCCGGTCGACTTCTCCTATCAAACGCCGGATGAACAGGGGCAGATCGCTTCCCGGCAAATAACGGACGAAGAAGCTTCTTCCCGACAGACGGCCGACAGACAAGCCGCCTTCCAGGAAATAGCAAACGGGAAAAACTTCTCCTATCAGGCGCCGGACGTGCAGGAGCAGAACTCATCCCGGCAGGCACAGCAGGGCGCCGTGCCCGCCTCCGGTGACGTGCAGATACGCGGACTCAGCTTCTCCTACCCGGAAAAACCGGAGCAGGAAATCTTAAGAGACATTGATCTTCTTGTTCCCTCCGGAAAATTCGTCGGCATCGCCGGTCCCAGCGGCTGCGGCAAGTCCACGCTGATCAAGGTCATCGACCGGCTTGAGCAGGGCCGGGGCGAGGTGCTGCTCGGCGGGGTGCCGCTGTCCTCTCTCTCCCGGCGGGCACTGGCGGAGCAGGTGGCGCTCGTCCCGCAGACACCGTTCATCGTGGCTGACACGGTGTACCGCAACATCTGTTACGGCATGAAACGGGAGGTCGCTGAGGAGGAAGTGCGTGAAGCCGCGCGCAAGGCCAACATCGCCGCCGATATCGAAAAGCTGCCCGGCGCGTATCAGTTCGCATTGTCCGAGGGCGGCACCAATCTGTCCGGCGGACAGCGGCAGCGCATCGCGCTGGCCCGTATTTTCCTGCGGAAGCCGCGCATCCTGATTCTGGACGAGGCCACCTCCGCGCTGGACAATACGTCGGAAAAACTGATTCAGGCGGAAATTGAAAAAATGAAAGAAGAATGCGGCACCACGGTTATCTCGATCGCGCACCGGCTTTCCACGCTGCGCAACTGCGACGAAATCATTGTCATGGATCACGGCCGGATTATACAAAGAGGAACGTTCCAGACTCTGGAACGCTCCCCCGGTATTTTCCGCGACATGGCGCTTGGCATATTAAAATAAGTGACATTTATACCATGCGAAACGGCGCTCCGCCGGTTCCGGTTTTCGCCGTCCTTCGGAGCGCCGTGTCTTATTTTCTTTCATTGGATGATGCGGTGGGACATATCCGCTCAGTCCGCAGGCTTATTGTAAAACCGTCCGCTCAGCTGTTCCGTGCGGATAGCATTGATGAAAGCCTGCGGGTCGGCCTGCCGCACCGCGCGGATGACCTTCTTGGATTCCGCGCTGGAAACGACCGAATACACAATGCTGCGCGCGCTGCTTTCGTAGGAGCCCTTTCCGTCGAGCACGGTAGCGCCGTGCCTGCTGAGCTGCCAGATGACCTCGCAGATTTCCATCGGGCGGTTGGTGACGATGAACAGCGTTTTCCGCTGATATTTCTGGTACATGATGTGCAGAATCTGCGTGCTCGTGTACTGGAAAATGATGGAATACAGCGCCTTGTCCCAGCCGAACAGGAGTCCGGCCGCGGAGAGAATGACGATATTGATGCACAGGATGATATTCCAGGAATCCATCCCTTTCTTCTCGGAAAGGAAAATGGCAATGAAGTCCGTCCCGCCCGTGGTCGCATTCATCAGCAGGCACAGGCTGATCGCCACGCCGCTGATAATTCCGCCAAACACGCTGATCAGCAGCGTATCATATGTGATCACATACTCCGGGATCAGGTCGGTCAAAACGCCGGTAAGGACGATGACAATACAGGAATACAGCGTAAATTTCCTGCCGATATAGCGAAAGCCGATATAGACCGGAATCGCATTGAGCAGCAGGTTGATCGGTGTGTAGGGAACCTTTACATGAAAGAACAGCTCGGCAATTCTCTGAATCAGAATCGTCAGGCCGGTCACTCCGCCGGGATACAGCCCGCCGATCCGCACAAACGTAGCGATATTGGCAGCCATGATCACAGCGGCAATGCAGACGACGACGATTCTCTTTCCGTCCTCCTTAAACGTAAACTTCATGAGTCCTCCTTGGATTATGCAGTTTGCAGTTGTTTTTCTTTTTTTCTGTAAATATGTTCTGGTAAAAGTATGTCTTTTTAAGTAAAAGTATATTCCTGCAAATGCGGGCAGCCCTGCCTTCACCCAAGGGTGCTGCGCAGCGCCGCCCCGACCAGCTTCCGGCTGTACGGCATCAGAATGCCCGCCACCGTGCCGACCACAAACGCGCAGACGAGCGTCCCGATTCCAAAGACCCCGCCCAGCAACACGCCCGCCAGGACAAAAATCACGTCAACAAATACCCGGACCATTCCGAATTTCTTTCCGGTTTTGTCGCTCAGCACCACCGCCACCAGATCGTTCGGGCCGGTGCCGGCGTCCGACTGAATCACAATCGTCATGCCAAAAGCCAGAATCGCACAGGCGGCTACTACCACGGCAATACGGATTGCCAGCGGCAGCGCAGCATTTACAAATGGCGCCAGCACCAGCGTAAACCCATCAATAATCGGCCCGCCAAACGCCATGCAGACAAACGTTCCCGCCTTGACATAGTTCCGGTCCAATACCAGAAGAATCAGAATAATCAGGAAGCAGACGCACATATGCGTGATTCCGTGGCTGACCGGCAGATGTGCGGCAAGTCCCTGAATTAATACGTTAAACGGGTCGGCGCCCAGTTCCGTCAGCATAAACAGCGTAACTCCCAGATGCGCAACCGTAAGCCCCGCAAGCAAAAGAACCATCCTCACGGCCCATTCCTTCAGCGTTCGCTTCTGCATGAAATCCTCCTGTTTGTAATCAATGTGTTGCATTTCCGTCAGCTTTCGGTGCGGACGAACCGCCTATCCGCGCATTCTCTTCACCGTTTTCCATCGGGCGATCTGTCTATTCCCTACATCCGGAAACCGCCGGAATCAGCAGACGCCAGCGTTTTCCGCCAGGCAATCTATATACTCCCCATATCTGGAAACCGCCGGAATCAGCAGGCACCAGCGTTTTCCGCCGGACGGTTTGTATACTCCCCACACAGCTCTTCCGCCAGATAATCATCGCTCATGCAGTGCATATCCGATATGCCGTTGCTCATCAGGCGGTAAGTGAGGGAGTGATAAAAAAAATCCAGGGCGTCACTCAAAGTAATTTCCATTTTTGCAGCAAACAATGCCACCACGCGGCTGTACTTTTTTTGCAGTAAAACAGGATTCGCCGTCATATCTGCACACTCCTCTCAAACATCAGGCACCGGTCAAGCGCGGCCTGGCTCCGGAAGCATATCTGGAGATTCGGTTTTTCAAATTTTAAACGCCTGATTGCCTCGCCCTTATCGATCAGATGATCAAAATACAGTTCGACCGTATTAAATACTTTATCATTCGCCACGCCTCCGGCAATGATATCGTAAGCTGATACATCCTGTCCGGTTCTGCAGGCAAGAACGAAATCCAGCCATTCTTCCGAATAAGAATCAAATTTCAGAGTATGGAAACCGGCGGCAGAATTTTCATCCAATACATACTTGGAAATAACGCCGCATTTTCCTGCGTACTTAAATCTTCTGCACCAGTTTTCCGCCTGTTCATACAACGGGGTTGTATAGAATCCCCGCCCAAAATCTACTTTTTCCCGCGAATGCAGAATGTCCGGCCGGGAAACCTCAATGGTCGAACCGTGATAAACTATCATACCGTTATGTTTTCCTCCCGCATGACAGCAAGAATATCCTGCACAATATACTCTTTTCCCTGAGTATGCAGGGCACGGTAAGACGGCACGACGTAGCGCTGTAAAAGATCACTTTTTGCTGTAAGCGCATCATATACCCGTCCGGCATCCGCTCCAAGGCAGGCAGCAATATTCTCAATGCAAAAAATCACAAACTCCAGCTCTTCTTCCGTTTTGATCGCGTCCATCCCTCCGTCCTTCCCGTCTCAATATTCCGCAGCCCTCATTCCTCACTCCAGAACCAGCCGCACGCCGCCGTAAATCCCGGCGTTGTTGCTGAGCTGCGCGCGCGTAAAAGCGATGCCCTTGGAGGCGTGGAATGCATATACATCAAAATACTTCCGGATTACATCGATCAGAATATCGCCGGCCTTTGACATGCCGCCGCCGATCACGACCGCCTCCGGGTTGACAACGCAGGCGATCGACGCCAGCGCTTTGCCGAGCACCCGGCCAACCTCGTCCAGCATCAGCAGGCCCACCGGGTCGTTCGCTTTTGCAGCGTCGCAGATGTCCTTGGCCGTGTAATTCGGAATCGAACGGAGCACGGTTTCCGCCTCCGGGTGAGCGTTCAGATAACGTTTTGTCACGCGCACAATTCCGTTCGCGGAGGTGTACTGCTCCAGGCAGCCTTTCTTTCCGCAGCCGCAGGCTTCCGTCTCATCGTCCCGCACCGGCATGTGCCCGATCTCTCCGGCCGCGCCGCTGCTGCCTGGAAGAATGTGCCCGCCGACAATGATGCCGCCGCCGACGCCGGTCCCCAGCGTCACCATCACAATATCCTGATAGCCGCGACCGCCGCCTTTCCACATTTCGCCGAGCGCCGCCACATTTGCATCGTTTCCGGCCTTCACCTTAAAGCCGGTGAGTTCCTGCATTTCATACTCGACGTTGAACACGCCCCAGCCCAGATTGACGCACTTCATCACCGTCCCGTCCGCGCTGACCGGCCCCGGCACGCCCATGCCCAGGCCCTCGATGTCCGATTTCTGAATATCCTTTTCTTCCATTTTAGAGGAAATCGCCTCCGCAATGTCCGTCAGGATATATTTGCCGTTCTCCTCCGTCCTTGTCGGAATCTCCCACGTATCCAGCAGAGTGCCGGACGTCTCAAAAAGGCCCAGCTTGACGGCTGTCCCGCCGATATCCGCTCCAAATGCATACTTTTTCATTGTTTTGCACCTCGTCCCATCTTCAAGTTGTTTCGTAACTCTTTCATAACTGTCGTTTAAACTGCAGCTTTATTATACAATATTTTATTGGGAAATACATCTGTTTTTGAGAACAAAAGGAACTATTTTCGGAAATAAAAAGGAACCGCAGAAATATATTCTTGCGGTTGTCTGAAAATCCTTGCATCACACGTTTTCATAAACAGAAAGAGAAACTTTGGCAGGCATGGCGTTCCCCTGCATCTCTTTTGACCCAAAGGGTGTGTGGCTGCCACGAAATTGACCACCTCAAAGTCTCTCTGTCTATTTCTATGTATATCGTATCAAAACTATTCCTTTTTGTAAAGAATTTTCTCTCTGCAGCAAAGCATCGCCGCTTCTCCGCCTCCTACGCAGCTTTCTGCGCAACCATGCTTCCTTTCTTCCACTTCCCCCTGCGGTAGAAAATGAAATTGATCAGCGCGCCCACCAGCCAGGAAATCAGCAGCGAGATAAACACGCACTCCTGCCGGCCTTTCGGGAACTGTTCGCTCCTGGTCATCCACACCATAAGATAGGCGAGCGGCACGCGGATTAAGACCGTGGTCACAAGCGAAATCCACATCGGCGTCACCGTATCGCCGGCGCCGCGCATCACGCCGGAAAGGGACTGGCTGATCGCCGTCGCCACATAGCCGGCGGCCAGGATTGACATCATCTGGCGGCTCAGATCGACCAGCGAATCCGTATCCGTGAAAATCCCCATCAGCGTGCGGCCGAAAATCAGGATCATCGAAGTCAGCACCGCCGAGACGCCGAGCGCCATCAGCGTGCCCTGCTTCGCCCCCTGCTCGACGCGGTCGTAGCGGCCCGCGCCCACATTCTGGCCCGCGTAGGTGGTCATCGCCGTTCCAAACGACATATTTGGCAGCATCGCGAAGCCGTCCACACGCATCACGATCACATTGGCAGCAATGAATGTCTCGCCGAAGCTGTTGGTCAGCGACTGCACCACCAGCATCGACATCGACATGATCGCCTGCGTCGCGCCGGACGGCAGTCCGAGCTGCACCAGCTTCTTTATGTACCCGGACTCCGGTTTGAGGTACTGCTTTTTCAGGTCAAAATATTCCCGCATCCGCGCCAGCTTCCACAGGCACAGCGCCCCGGAGACAAACTGTGCGATCACGGTCGCAAGCGCCACGCCGGCGACACCCATCCCCAGCGATTTCACAAAATAAACGTCCAGCACGATGTTCAGCACCGTACTGATCAGGAGGTACACCAGCGCCGAGATCGAATCGCCGAGCCCGCGCAGCACGCCGCTTAAAATATTGAAATAGGCCAGTCCGCAGGCGCCGAGAAACAGAATGGTGAGGTAGCTCTGGCACCAGTCGATGATCGAATCGGGCGTGTCCAGAAGTTCCAGCAGAGGCCGCGCGGTCAGCGTGCCCACCACCATCATGAAGACGGTCGCCACGGCCGTGACCGTAATGCAGTTGCCAATGGTTTTTGAGAGCTCCTCCCGCATGCGTCCGCCCAGATACTGTGAAACCATGATGCTCGCGCCCATACTGATGCCGACAAAGAGCACGATCAGCAGCTGCAGGATCGGTCCCGCGCTGCCCACCGCCGCCAGCGCATTGTCGCCGACATACCGGCCTACCACAATGCTGTCCACGGTGTTGTAAAGCTGCTGGGCGACGTTGCCGATCAGCATCGGCACCGCGAATACGGCAATCTTTTCCCAGGGCGCGCCCTCCGTCATATCCGTCGGCCCAAACATTTCCTTCACGAATCCCATAAGCATTCTCCTTTTTTTCTGCGAAACTTCCGCTGTCAACAAAAGCCGCATTTTCCGAAATGAAAAACGCCGCTGTATAATCAAGCGTTACTATAACATCCCGCCGCTATTTTGTCAAAACCTTTGCCTGCCCGCAGGTACCAAATTTTTCCATCCAGCCGGCGCAAATTTATCTGTCCCCAATCATAAATTTTTTTCTGTTTCCAGATGCAAAATTTATCTGCCCGCAGATACTAAATTTATCTGTCCGCACATGAAAAATTTTGCCTGTCTGCACATGAAAAATTTTGCCTGTCTGCACATGAAAAATTTTGCCTGTCTGCACAAAATTCTGTCTTCCCGGGGCGCAAAATTTACCTCCCCGCGGGCACAAAATAAGTTGTCGAATTGGAAAATCCATGGTATAGTGTCAGCGCGGCAGAATACTGCCGCCATTCATTTACGTCTGAGACGGAGGAGGTTCTTCTCAAAATGAAATCATCGAAACCGTTGTTCAGCGGTTCGCAGCTCTACAGCCTGCTGTGGCCGCTGGTCATCGAGCAGCTTCTGAACGTGCTTGTCGGTATGGTGGATGTGGTCATGGTGGCGTCCCTCGGCGAGGCCGCCGTGTCCGGCGTGTCGCTGGTCGATTCCCTGAATCAGCTTTTGATTCAGTTTCTGGCGGCCCTCACATCCGGAGGCGCGATCGTGTGCTCCCAGTACATCGGCATGCAGAACACGCAGAAAGCCCGGCAGACGGCCGGACAGCTCATCGCCGTCACGGCGGGCGGCGCGGTCGTCATCGTCATCGCTTTTCTTGCCGGCGGCCTGCATCTGCTCACGGCCATGTTCGGCCAGGTCGAGCCTGCCGTCATGGACAACGCATATTTATACTTTATTATCACGACGTTCTCTTTCCCGTTCCTCGCGCTGTACAACTCGGGCGCGGCGCTGTTCCGCTCCATGGGCGACTCGCACATTTCCATGAAGGTCTCCCTGTTCATGAACGGGCTCAACATCGTCGGAAACGCGATCTGCATCTACGGGCTGAAAATGAACGTCGCCGGAGTCGCCCTGCCGACCCTGATTTCGCGCATGGCTGCGGCCCTGCTGATTCTCTACCTGCTGCAGAAGCCGAAAAACCTGCTGCGCATCTGCCATCTCTCGGACCTGAAGCCGCAGCCGATCCTGATCAAAAAGATTCTGTTCATCGGCATTCCCAGCGGCATCGAGAACGGCATCTTCCAGCTCGGCAAGCTGGTGCTGCAGAGCCTGGTTTCCACGCTCGGCACGCCCGCGATCGCCGGCTACGCCGTCGCCTGCAACCTCGTGACCTTCCTCTACCTGCCCGGAAACGCGCTGGGGCTGGGCCTGACCACCATCGTCGGCCAGTGCGTCGGAGCCGGAGAACCGGAGCAGGCAAAAAATTATACGAAAAAGATGCTTCTGATCAACTACGCGTTTCTCCTTGTGCTGGCGCCCCTGCTTGGCTTCGGGCGCGGCATCGGGGTCGGCCTCTATCAGCTTTCCGGAGAAGCCGCCCAAATTGCGGGCCACCTGATCCTCACGCACTGCATCGCCATGATCGTGTGGCCAGTCGCCTTCCTGCTGCCCAACGCCCTGCGCGCTGCCAACGACGTAAAATTCACCACCGTCGTCTCCATCCTCTCCATGTGGATTTTCCGCGTGGCGCTGGCCTACCTGTTCGTCGGCACGCTGCACTGCAACATTCAGTTCGTCTGGTACGCGATGTACGCCGACTGGGTGTTCCGCCTGATCGTATTTCTGTGGAGATTCCGGGGCTATACCGACCGGGTGCGGAAGCTGAAGTTAAACTTATAGGAAATGTACCGTCAATGCCGGAAGGAAAAGTATTCCGTGGACGCGTCAGGATCGGAAGTAAAAATTATTCTTTGAACGAATTACCTGCGCAGATCATTCCATCTGATACTGTAGAATCGCGCATTTGTCATTATAGTGAAAATTATTACAATATAATGAAAAATCATTGTAATATAGTGAAAATCATTACCATATAATGAGAAGTCATTGTAATATAGCGAAAAATCATCGCAACAAAAAGGAGCCCTCCCATGAACCACGACGCATCCGTCATCCCCTTCCGGGAAAACAAACGCCACGGCTCGCAGGATTACCCCTGCGCCTTTTATCAGGTGAAGAGCGCGCTCCTGCCGGCCGGCACCGTCTTCCACACCAGGCATCACTGGCATGAGGAGCTGGAAATCATCCACTTCCGGCGGGGCCGGTTCCAGCTGGAGATCAACATGCAGAAATACGAGATCGCCGGGGAATGTTTTTGCTTTGTCGGCAGCGGCGAACTCCACTACATCTATTCCCAGGAGGATTACGAGGAGCAGGCGCTCGTCTTTTCCCTCGCGGGGCTCAGCTTTGCCGAAAATGACCCCGTGCAGGCACAGATCATCCGCCCCCTGCTGGACGGCGATCTGGCGCTGCCTGCCGTGGTCGCCGAAGGCGACGCCTGCTTCGATGCGGTCCGCCGCTGTTTCGCCGGTATCTGCGGCGTCTTTGAAGGCACCGCAGACGCGGACAGCCTGCCGGAGCAGTACACCCTCGCCGACACCGCGCAGTATCTTTGCGTCAAGGCCTGCCTCTATGGCATTTTTGCGGCGCTGAGCGGGCACGGGCTGCTGGCCGCCACCTCCGCGCTGTCCGAAAGTGACCGCCGCATCCAGACGATCAAGAAAGCCCTTTCTTATATGAAGGAACACGCCTCCGAAAAACTGTATGTGCGCGACATCGCCGCGCAGGTCAATATGAACGGGCAGTATTTCTGCCGGTTTTTCAAAAAAATCATCGGCAAACCGCCGGTGGAGTACCTGACGGAGCTGCGCATTCAGAACGCCTGCAAGCTCCTGCGCAGCACCGACCGCTCCGTCATGGACGTCTGCCTCGACTGCGGTTTCAACAACCTCGGCAATTTCATGCGCGCGTTCCGCAAATACTGCGGCTGCACGCCCAAACAGTATCAAAAGTCAAAATAACGTAGTTTTTAGTCATATTTATGGTGGATTTTGGCCGGAAAACGAGATTATACTGTATTAAATTTAATACATTTTAATCAGCGGGAGGATACGAATCATGCAGAAAAAATGGTGGCATGAAAAAGTTGCCTATCAGATTTACCCAAAGAGTTTTTACGATACGAACGGTGACGGCATCGGCGATCTGCGCGGAATCATAGAGAAGCTTCCCTATCTGCGGGAGCTGGGTATCGATATCGTCTGGATTTCCCCGTGTTACTGCTCTCCGCTCGCCGACGAGGGCTACGATATTTCCGATTATTATAACATCGACCCGCGTTTCGGCACCATGGAGGACATGGATGAACTGATCGCGGAGGCCAAAAAATACGACATCGGCATCGTCATGGACCTGGTCGTCAACCACTGCTCCGACGAGCACGAGTGGTTCCGCAAGGCCTGCGAGAATCCGGACGGCAAATACGGCAAATATTTCTACATCGAGGACATGAAGGACGGGAAGGTACCGTGCAACTGGCGCTCTTACTTCGGCGGAAGCGTGTGGGAGCCGCTGCCGGGACACCCGGACAAGTGCTATTTGCACCTGTTCCACAAAAAGCAGCCGGACCTGAACTGGGAGAATCCGGAGCTTCGCGAGGAAATCTACAAAATGATCAACTGGTGGCTGGAAAAGGGCCTTACCGGCTTCCGCATCGACGCCATCATCAACATCAAAAAAGCGCTGCCGTTTAAAGATTACCCGGCGGACCGCGCGGACGGCCTGAGCAAGGCGCAGAACATGCTGGCCGACGCCGTGGGCGTGGGCGATTTTCTCGGCGAGATGCGCGACCGCTGCTTCAAGGTATACGACGCCTTCTCCGTGGGCGAGGTCTTCGACGAAAAGCCGGAGGAATTTGCAAACTTCATCGGCGACAACGGCTATTTTTCCTCCATGTACGACTTTTCCACAAACATCTGGGGCAGAAGCGACAAGGGCTGGTACGACTATAAGCCCATCACCCCCAACGCTTACCGCGACTGCATGTTCGCCGGCCAGAAGCGCTCCGAGGGCATCGGCTTCTATTCGCTGATCATCGAAAATCACGACGAGCCGCGCGGCGTCAGCCGCTACATTCCGGAGGACGACCTCAGCGGCACCAGCAAAAAAGCGCTGGCGACCGTGATGTTTATGCTGAGAGGACTTCCTTTTATCTACCAGGGACAGGAAATCGGCATGGAAAACATGAAATTTCACTCCATCGACGAGGTGGACGACATCTCCACGATCGACGAGTATCAGGTAGCGCTGGACGCCGGCTACCAGCCGGACGAGGCTCTGAAAATCATCTCCGACCACAGCCGCGACAATGCCAGGACCCCGTTCCAGTGGAGCGCCGCGCCTCAGGCCGGCTTCACGACCGGAACGCCCTGGCTGCGCGTCAACCCGAACTATACCGACATCAACCTGGAAAGCCAGCGAAACGACCCGGACTCCGTGTACCAGTATTACCGCACGCTGATCGCCCTGCGCAAGAATCCGCAGTATAAGGAAACCATCGTGTACGGCGTCACGACCCCGCTGTGGACAGACCAGGACAACCTGATCGCGTTCACCCGCAGCACGCCGGAGCAGACGCTCCTGGTCGCGGTCAACTTCCGGAACGAGCCGCGGACCATCGCGCTGGACGCGCCGTATAAGCAGCCAGTCCTGAATAATTATGCAGAGATCTCCGGAAGCAAAACAGAGCTCACGCTGCAGGGATATCAGGCGGTCGTTCTTGAGCTGTAAAACGCAAAGGCACTTCGACTGAATACGTAAAATTTCATATGTGACTTTTAAAAAGCGCTGTGCAGCCGGTTCCCCGCAGGGATGCCATTTGCACAGCGCTTTTCAGGCCTGATCTTCGTTTTTCACTTACCTGTCATTTTTGTAATTTCGTATCATTTCCGAACCTCACGTCATGTCCGTTTTCGTGAAGTTTTCACGCCATGTCCATTTTCTGTCCATTTTTCGCAGCGTATTCAGATTTTCATGCAGCCGCAGCGCCCGTCAGCCCTTGACCGCGCCCTCGACCATGCCGTTCATGATCTGCTTCTGGCCGATCAGGAAGATGATGATCATCGGAATCATCGCCAGCAGGGCGGCCGTCAGGATCAGGTCCCACTGCTTTACATAGGAACCGACGAAGGACTGCACCGCAACCGGGAGCGTCTTTACCTTGCCGCTCTGGCCGAGCATCAGGGACGGAAGCAGATAGTCGTTCCAGATCCACATGCCGTTTAAGATGGTGACGGTCATGATGACCGGCTTCAGCAGCGGGAAGATGATGCGGAAGAACGTGCCCTCCGGCGAACATCCGTCCACGGAAGCCGCCTCCTCCAGATCGTAGGGGATGCCCTTGATGAATCCGGTGAGGATGAATACGGTCATGGCTCCGCCGAATCCGCAGTATGCGAACACGATGCCCGGGATCGACTGCAGCATCGGGATGCCCAGGAATTTGCCCACGTCACGGAACGTGGAAATCAGCGGCAGCATAACCACCTGGAACGGGATCGTCATCGACGCGATGAACGTCATGTAGACGAGCGTGGACCATCTCGACCGGTTGCGGCAGATTACCCATGCCGCCATGCCGCCGAACAGCGCCAGCAGGGCCAGGGAAACCACCGTGATGATGGCCGAGGTGGCAAATGCATACCAGAAATTGAAGTTTGAGTTGTTGACAACCGCGGAAAGGTTCGTCGCAAACTGCGAGAAGCTCATGCCGGTCAGACCCACCGGGTTGGCCACGATGCTGTTGGCGTTTTTAAACGTATTGGTCAGCACCAGATAGAACGGGGCCAGGATATAAATCGCGATGATCACCGCTACCACGGTCAGCGCAATTTTTTTCTTCTTACTGATCATAATTACATCTCGACCTCCTTCTTATTGGAAATGCTCACCTGAATAATGGACACAATCGCCAGCAGGATAAAGAACAGAATTGCCTTCGCCTGTCCGAGCGCGTAGCTGTTCTTGGAAATTGCCGTGTTATAAATATTCAATGCCAGCATCTGCGTACCGTTTGTGAGGAACTTGCCCATAAATCCGGTTACCGCGCCGGCGCCGTTTGTCAGTGCCATGTTTACATCGAACTGTTTGAACGCAGAGGTCAGGGTCAGGAACGTACAGATCGTGATCGTCGCCGCGATCATCGGAATCTTGATCTTGAACAGCGTCGTGAATGCGTTCGCGCCGTCGATCTGGGATGCCTCCAGAATCTCGCCCGGAATCTGGGTCAGGCCCGTCACGTAAATCAGCATGATGTAGCCTGCATACTGCCATATGTACACGACGATGATGCATGCGAACGCCGGCCCGGTCGCCGCCAGCAGGGAAACATTGTTGGTAAACTGAATCAGAACATTATTGAACACGAACTGCCATACGTAGCCGAGTACGATACCGCCGATCAGGTTCGGCAGGAAATAAGCGGCCCGGAAGAACGATACGCCCTTAATCTTCTGCGTGCACAGCAGAGCCAGGCAGAACGCCACCACGTTTACCAGCACCATGTTCAGCACCACGAACAGAATCGTGATCAGCACTGACCACAGAAACGCCGGATCCTTAAACATGGAGATATAGTTTGAAAAGCCTACCATCTGTGTCATCCGGATGCCGTTCCAGTCACTGAACGAATAAAATACGCCCAGGCACAGCGGAATGATCACCGTCACGCCGAAGGTGAACAGCAGCGGGAAAACAAAGATAAAATTGATGATACTTCTGTGATACTTCTGTGTCGGCAGTAAATACATGCCCAATAAGATACCGATTACACCGATAACCAGTCCGGGGCCCCTCCATCCCGCGCCGCTTCCGCTGATATCCTGAATCAGCGACATCACGCTCAGGACCACGCCTGCAACAAGACAAATGAGTGATACTAATTTTTTACTTCCGCTATTGGTATCCATATGCATCTGTCCCTCCCTCTTCCTATTACTGATCGCGGCTTTCGCCGCAGAAAAACGGGCGGCGACCTTTCATCGCCGCCCGCTGTGTTGCTTGAATTTTGCTGTCGCTTCCGCTTTAAAACACTCGCCGTGCTTCCCTCGAAAAGCCTCCGGCTTTCCTCGGGCGCGGGCTGTCGCCCCGCTTTAAAACACTCGCCGTGCTTCCCTCGAAAAGCCTCCGGCTTTCCTCGGGCGCGGGCTGTCTTCCCACTTTAAAACACTCGCCGTGCTTCCCTCGAAAAGCCTCCGGCTTTCCTCGGGCGCGGGCTGTCGCCCCGCTTTAAAACACTCGCCGTGCTTCCCTCGAAAAGCCTCCGGCTTTCCTCGGGCGCGGGCTGTCGCCCTATAAAACTGCCGCCTGACAATCCCGTCTGCAAGCAGCCGGCTTGTCATCCGTCAGTTTTGCACGGCTCGTAGCTTTCGCGTCAGTTTGCGTAGTAGTCGGCGATGACGGACTGCATTGCATCCGCGAAGCCTGCCGCGTCAAGCTGGCCCTGTGCGTACATGCCGAATACCTGGCCGGTTGCGTTCTGAGCAAGGCCCTCTTTCATGTTCAGCCAATGCCAAGCGGAGGTCTTGCCTGCTGCCTGGTAGTCGCTGATCGTCTGAGCGAACGGGTCGTTTGCCACGTAGGTGCAGGACTTGAACGGGCTTACGAAGCCTGCTTCCATAACCAGGACTTCCTGAGCCTCGTCCGTGGTCAGCCACTGCAGGAATGCCTCTGCCGCCTCAACGTTGCCGTCTTTGTAAACTGCCCACCAGGACGGGGAGTTCGTGAGGATGGTGTCCATTCCTTCCTCAAATGCGTACGGAACCATGCCGCACTTGAAGTTGCCTGCCGCCTCGTATGCCTCAGCGTCCGTGGAAGTCATGGTAGCGCCGATCCAGGAACCCTGGGTAACGAATGCGTACTTGCCGGATGCGAAGTTGAGGATCTGCTGATCGTATGTACCGGATACCAGAAGAGCCGGATCGGAGTACTGGTTCAGAAGGCCTACGAAGTCAGCGAATTCCGCCATACGGTCCATGTCGAGCTGGCCGCCGTCGTTGAGCATGTCGATGTAGGTGGTGTCGTCACGGTCAAGACCGCCGTCGATGTAGTTTGCAAACAGATGGTTGCCGGTAGACCAGTACAGGTTTACAACCTCTGCGCAGTAGCCGACGACTGCGTCGATGCCGAGCTCTTCCTTCATGCCGTCGATGGTTTCAAATGCCGCCTTGATCTCGTCCGGGCCGGTCAGGGTCGCCGGATCAACGCCTGCTTTTTCCAGGATGTCCGCATTGTATGCAAGGCCGACTGCCTCGGTCGTGTACGGGAAGCCGATGGTGCCCTGATCGTCGATGTAAGCTGCATCCGTGTCAGAAGCCCACTCCTGATCGCTCATGTCAACCAGAAGGCCTTCCCAGTTTGCGAAGTCTGTCGCGCCGCCGTTTACAAAGATATCCGGCATGTTGTCGCTCTGATAGTAGCCTTTCAGAGTACCCTGGATGTCGATGCCGCCGCCCATGGACTCGATCACAACGTCGACGCCAGTCTCTTCTTTGTACATCTCAGCCAGCTTTTTCAGCTGTGCGTCGATCTCGATCTTGCCGTTCACAAGACGAATCTCGTCTGCCATAGCAGATGTCCCGATTCCCGCTGTCACGGTCATGATCGCTGCCGCTGCTACCAACATTCTTGCCATTTTGTTTTTCATAGTTTCTTTCCTTCCTTTCTTTATTTTTGGGTCGTGCCCTTTTTTATGTTAAAAAATATAACATACGATGTAACCGTCATCCCGGACGGATTCCGCCCGCCCCGGGAGGCAAAGCTCATATCTCGTAAACCGCGCACTGCCATTTTTCCAGCGTCACCGTCTCCCCAAGCCGCGGAGCCTTTTCCGTATTCGCAATCAGCACCGCCTTCGGCCCGCCCGCAAGCTCCGCCGGGAGCTTAGCCTGCGTCTCCTGCGCCGAGAGGTTGCAGAGCACCAGCAGCCTGCGTCCGTCCAGACTGCGCGTGTAGGCATACACCGCCTCATGCTCCGGCAGCAGCAGCTCATAATCGCCGTAAACGATCAGATCCGACCACTCGCTGCGGCGTCGCAGCCCGATCAGCTTCTGGTAGTAATAAAATACGGAATCCGGATCCGCCAGCTCTTTTTCGGCGTTGATCTCCCGGTAATTCGGATTTACCATGATCCACGGCGTCCCCGACGTAAAGCCCGCGTTCGGCGAACCGTCCCACTGCATCGGCGTGCGCGCGTTGTCGCGGCTCTTGTATGCGATGCAGGAAAGCAGCTCCTGCGGCTCGCGCAGCCCCGCTTCCGTCAGCTCGCGGTAGGCGTTGATGCTCTCGATGTCGCGGTAATTTTCAATCGGCCCGAACGGGCAGTTGGTCATGCCCAGCTCCTCGCCCTGATATACGTAAGGCGTGCCCTGCATCATATGTAACATTGTGGCGATGCACTTGGCCGACCGCGGCGACTCGTCGCCGAGCCTCGAGACCACCCGCGGCTGATCGTGATTGGAAAAGAAAATCGAGTTCCACGCCACGCCCGCCAGCTCCCGCTGCCACTTGGTCAGGTTCTCCTTCAGCGCCGGCAGGTAAATTTTATTCCGCGACCATTTATCGACCGCGCCTCCGTCCAGGCCCACGTGCTCAAACTGGAACACCATGTTCAGCTCCGTGCCCTCAGCGTTGGCGTATTTCTTCGCTTCCTCCACCGTCACCCCGGCGGTCTCGCCCACCGTCATGATGTCGTATCGGGAAAGGACTCTGCGGTTCATCTCCTGCAGGTACTCGTGCACATGCGGGCCGTTGCAGGTCATGCCGCTGCCCGCATAGAGCGCGCCCTCTGCAACCGTTCCGTCCGGCAGGCCCTCCGGCTTGGAAATCATGGAAATCACATCCATGCGGAAGCCGTCGATCCCTTTCTCGCACCACCAGGTCATCATCTCAAACACCCGGTCGCGCACCTCGGGGTTGTCCCAGTTCAGATCCGGCTGCTTTTTGGAGAAGCAGTGCAGGTAATACATCTGCGTCGTCTCATCCCACTCCCACGCGGAGCCGGAAAAGCAGCTGCCCCAGTTGTTGGGCTCCCTGCCGTCTTTCGCTTCTCTCCATATGTAGTAATCCCGTTTGGCATTCTCCCGGGAAGAACGGCTCTCCACAAACCAGGCGTGTTCGTCCGAGGTGTGGTTCACCACCAGGTCCATCACAATGCGGATGCCTCTCTGGTGCGCTTCCAGCAGCAGCTCGTCAAAATCCTCCATCGTCCCGAACTCGTCCATGATCGCCTGATAATCCGCGATGTCATAGCCGTTGTCGTCGTTCGGCGATTTGTAAACCGGGCTCATCCAGATCACGTTGATCCCGAGCTTCTGAAGATAATCCATCCGGCTGGTAATTCCTTTCAGGTCGCCGATGCCGTCCCCGTTGCTGTCACAAAATGATCTCGGATATATCTGGTAAACCACGCTTTCCTTCCACCAGGCTCTCTTCATGATCATCCTCCCCGCCTCTCTGAAATCCCTTTTTCTGCCTGTATTTTCGGCAATTTGCCCCATAACGTATAAATATACTATATCAAGGCCGTACATGTTCCGCAACACGTTTCCTAGGAAACTTAAAAAATCAACAAATTTTCATTCTTGTTTTTGTGCATTTTGCTAAATTAGATTTTTTGTGTTTTTCACTGTTCACAAAGCTGCATAGCCGCGTACCGTCAGCTCCGCCTCTGCACCGAGTCGCGTATCGTCAGCCGCACAGGGTCGAACACGTACATCTCCGGGAGGGTCTCGCCCTCGATCATCCGCCGCAGCCGCTCAAAGGCCATGATTCCTTTCGCCGTCACATCCTGGTGCACCGTCGTCAGCCGCGGCCGGACGTATTCCGCGTAAACGCAGTCGTCGAATCCGACCACCGACACCTGCTTCGGCACCTGAATCCCGCGGTCATGGAGGAAGTTAATCATCTCGATCGCGTTGTAATCCGAGCCGAAGCCCAGTCCGCCCGCCTCCAGAATCTGCGGCAGCATGTGTTCATACCGGCGCTTTCTGGCCTGCGCGTCCTGCGGAACCACGATAAAGCGCCGGATGCTGCAGAACCCGCCCCGCGACTCCATCGCCGCTTTGAAGCCCTGCCACCGCTTTTCATTGCAGAGCCCGGCGAACGCCTTGTCGGAACGCAGCTTGTGCACCTCCTCGTTCGGCAGCACGCGCGTCTCCTCCGCGATAAACAGCGCCTCGGGGTAGCCCATCTCCAGCAGGTATGACCCCATCTGGAAGCCGCCGCCGTAATCGTCGATGCCCACGTTCTGATAGTCGTATTCCTGTTTCAGTGTATAAGTATCGACCAGCACCGCTTTTTTATTCAGCCGCCGGCGCAGCCTGCGGTAGCGCCCCTCCGAGTAGCCGATCAGCACCAGCCCGTCCACGTTCCACTGGGAAGCAATCTCCAGCACGCGTTCCTCCGAGCCGCCGCCGATAACCATCACATAATAGCCTTTCTTTTCCGCCTGATTCTGGACGGCCGCCAGCAGTTCCCCGATGAAAGAATCCATCGTCGCCGGGTAGCCGTGCGTATAATCGTAGCCGGTCACAAAGCCGATAATCCGCGAGCCCTTCCCCGCGGACATCAGCGGGCCGGTATTCGGCCGGTACTCGTTTTCCTCAAGAATTTTTTTAATTCTGTCCACAGTCGCCTGTGAAACCTTTTTCGTGTTTCCGTGAAGCACATTGGACACGGTCGTCCGGCTGACGCCGGCCATCTCCGCAATATCCTGAAGCCGAATCATAACTCTTACTCCCGCTGACCTACAGCCGCCCGTACCTCGCGGCAATATCCCGGATTCGCCCGATCAGCTCCTCCGTCAGTTCGCCCTTTCTCAGTCTCCACTTCCAGTTTTTCCCGAGTGTGGACGGCTGATTCATCCTGCATGTGTTGTCATAGCCAAAGTAGTCCTGCAGCGGGATGACACAGAGCGCCGAAACGCTGCCCATTGCGGTACAGATCATATCCCAGTATATTTCTTCATCGCTGTCCCGGAAATTGTTCAGGTAGCCCCGCACCATCCGCCGCTCCTGCGGGCGGATGCCGGCAAACCATCCGGTCAGCGTCTCATTGTCGTGCGTGCCGGTGTACACCACGCTGTTCACCGGATAATTATGCGGCAGGTAATCGTTGGCGCTGCCTGTATCCCGGGAATCAAACGCAAATTCCAGCACCTTCATGCCCGGAAAACCGGTGTCGCGCACCAGCCGGCGGACCGAATCGGTCACATAGCCGAGATCCTCCGCGATCACCTCCCGCTCTCCCAGGCGCTCGCGCATCCTGCGGAAGAAATCCATCCCCGGCCCCCTTTCCCAGTGGCCTGCGTGCGCCGTGGCGTCGCCGAAGGGAATGGAAAAATATTCGTCAAATCCGCGGAAATGGTCGATCCGCAGCACGTCGTACAGCTGGTAGCAGTAGCTGAGGCGGCGCATCCACCAGTCATAGCCGGTCTCCCGGTGGTAATCCCAGCGGTAAAGCGGATTGCCCCAGACCTGGCCGTCCGCCGCGAAGCCGTCCGGCGGGCATCCCGCCACCGCCTCCGGCCGGTATTCCGCGTCAAACTGGAACAGCTGCGGGTTGGCCCAGGTATCCGCGCTGTCGAACGCGACGTAAATCGGAATGTCGCCGATGATGCGGATGCCGTTCTGGTTCGCGTACTCCTTGAGCCGGCGCCACTGCTTCAGAAAGACGTACTGTATGTATTCATAAAATTCAATATCGAAGTATAATTCCCGCTGGTAATAATCCATGGAATAGGGCCAGCGCTTGCGGATATCCTCCGGCCACTGATCCCAACTGCGGCCGCCGAAGCGGTTCTTCACCGCCATGAAAATGGCGTAGTCGCGCACCCAGCCGCCGTTTTCCTCCATGAAACGCTGAAACCCCGTGTCCTCGCTGATCCTGCTGCGCTCGTACGCCCTGCGCAGCAGCGGGAACCTGGCCGCATACAGCTTCCCGTAGTCCACGCGCCCGGGATCTCTGCCGAAGTCCGCCGCCTCGCACTCCTCCCGCGTCAGCACGCCCTCCTCCGTCAGCTCCTCGAGGCTGATAAAATACGGATTCCCAGCAAAGGTGGAAAACGACTGGTACGGGGAATCCCCGTAGCTCGTGGGGCCCAGCGGAAGAATCTGCCAGTATTTCTGGCCCGCCGCCTTCAGCTGGTCGACAAATTCATATGCACTTTCTGAAAAGCAGCCGATGCCGTACCGGGACGGGAGGCTGCTGACCGGTAATAAAATGCCGCTGGCTCTCATTCTCGCTCCTTTCATAAAATGCCGCTGGCTCTTATCTTGCGCTTCCTTCATAAAGTGCCGCCGGCTCTCATTTCCCGTTTTTTATGGAAACGTTGTCGGTAACGTTATCGGTAACGTTTCCAATTTTGCTGTTATCATACTCCATGCACGACCGTTTGACAAGTATTTTTTGAGATCAGCGGGGATTTTTGTGGATTGTATCCAATTTTAAGATGGGATTTTTGTGCAGATTGTACGAGACTTGGGCTATTGCAAATATGACGGGCTCGGCGCAGTCCGGTTGTACACATGTCTGAGACAGATGTCTGATCTGAGGCGGATATCATCCGCCGCAGGCAGACAGATGTAACGAAGACTAAGTGTACAACCGGACTGTGCCGAGCCCTATCGTATCTTGCGACAATCCCCTGATTCGCAGGCCCTCACTCACTGATAATGACAAGGCTGTCTTCTACCTCAGAGACATCATTCAGCATGGAAAGATACAGGGCGCAGTTTTCTTCATCATTCGGATTGGCCCGAAAATCCGTGGGCTGCCGCAGATAATAATTGTAGCCGTCCGTGTAGTCCAAAAATGTCGCTTCACTGTAATCCGAAGAACCCGTACTGCGGTAAATGGAACACAGGAAGCCGTCCTCCGCACCCGGCGCATTTTTTACCGCCGTGCAGTAAAAGTCAATCCGGTCTTCATAATAATTATACGTGATGCCGGGCAGCCAGGAATCCGGGATCAGAAAACTGATATATCTGGTGGAAAAGATCTGATTGTCCATATCGCAGACCAGCGTCGTGCTGATGCCTCCGACAGAATTATCGGAATAATAGGAATTGTTTCCGTCTTCCCCTGTCTTCTGCAGATAATTGCAGTCTGCATAGCCGCTGCTGAGCAAATCCAGAGAATACACCAGCCAGTATCTGGAATCCTCGCTGTTCAGCACCAGAACGCTGTCGCCGGTATAAAGCTTGCCGATCTCATTGGAAGCGTCATACTCCTTTGCCGAGCGCAGCGCCAGATAGCCCTCGTCCACTTTCGCTTCATAATAATTGTCCTGCACCAGGCCTTCATACTGCAGGTAATCGCTGTTCACGTAACCCGTCTGCTTCAGGGAATAAGAGTAAACAAAATAATATCCGTCCGTCTCCGACAAGGACTCCAGATGCACTACCTTATCGCCCGTATATAGCTTGCCGATCTCATTGGAGGCGTCATAAGCCTGCGCATTGCGCAGCGCCAGATACCCGTCCACATGAACCGAATACCAGCCGATTCCCTTGGCGGACGCTTCCGCATGCACCGGCTGCCATGCGGCCGCCAGCAGCACCGCAAACAATCCCAGCACAGCCTGCCTCCATAATCCGGATAACTTACAGCATAGTTTCTTCATAACCGTCCTCTCCTTTCTAATTTTCATCCGCAGTTTCCTGCGTCACGTTCTTCTCGAAATCTTCCACCGCCTCCTGCACCGGCGTCCCGTTTCCGATCTCCTGGAGCATGTTCCACCAGGCGGCGCGGGCGTCGACCCAGCCGGGCGTAATCTGATAGTAGTCGCCCAGATACTGCTGGAAGATGGAATATTCCGTCATCAGCTCGTCGTTTTCGTAGATGTTCGGTATATCGCGCACCGGCCAGAAAGTGGTGGCCAGCACGGCCTGCGTGTACTGCGACTCGTTCTCCGTCAGGAAGCGGATGAAGGTCTTGGCCGCCTCGATCCGCTCTGCATCGCCGTTGTCGAAGACGCCGAAGCCCCAGATGCCGCCCTGCAGGTTGAAATCGCCGTCATCGGTCGGAAAAGCCATCGGGAAAATGTCAAAATTCAGGTTCGGATTGCTGATGGTCTGGGTGATCTCCTGGCCCACGTTCCAGCAGAAGCCCATCGCCAGCTCGCCGCTGCAGAATTTTTTGATCTCGTCCGTGCCCACCATCGTCCCGTCAAAGTCAATGCCCTCCATATCCTTCAAAAGCTCCAGCGCCTTGACGTTTTCCGGGCTGTTGACCGTATAGCGGGTGTGCTCCGGGTCGGTAAACGTACCGCTGTAGAGATTATTGACCAGCGCGCGGGTGCCCTGGTCGCCGCCCTGTCCGGCGCAGTATACCGCGGCGACCTGCTCGACGCCGTAAGCGCGCAGCGCCTCCACCGCCGCGATAAAATCCTCCGTGCTCCAGGTGTGGGTTTCCTCGTCCACGTACTGCCAGGCGCCCGCGGCCTCAAACAGATCGCGGTTGACGGCCATGCAGTGTGTCGTCATACACAGCGGATAAATATAATAGTTCCCGTCACTGCAGCGGCAGGCCGCCTCCACCGATTCATAAATGTCCTTCGCGGTCTCGCTCTCCCAGAGGTCGCTCAGATCGGCCATGAGGCCGCGGGCGCCCCAGTTGGCCGTCAGCCGCTCCGGGCCCTCCACGACGATGTCCGGCGTTTCGCCGGCGGCGATGGCTTCCTCCACCTCAGCATCCCCGTTCGCGTAATCCAGCGTGCGCAGCGTCACCTCGATATCAGGGCAGGCGCGGTGGAACGCGCTCACCAGCGGAGAGATGGTACTGCTGCTGCCCCAGCCGCCGATCGGGTAAACCCAGAGGGTCAGTTCGATCTCGTCCGCATCCTCCGCCGGCGCGCCGTCCGTCTCCGCCGCTTCTGTTTCTCCGCCGGCATTTTCCGCCGTTTTCTGCCCGCCGCATCCGGTCAGGCCCAACAACAGCGCCGCCGCCAGCAGCCATGCCGTCTTCCGCCGCCAGGGCCACAGCTTTTGACGGTCTGTCCTCCCTGCAAATTCACATTTCATTCTCCCACTCCCCTCCTTCATGTTCCCGTGCGCATATTTTTGTATGTCATAGCGTCCTGCTATTACATTTCACGCCTTCTTCGCCATATAGGCCTCCAGCAGTCCGACCACCTCGTCCACATTGATCGGCTTGGCGGTGTGCGCGTTCATGCCGCACTCCAGACAGCGCTTCACGTCGTCGGAGAACGCGTCGGCGCTCATGGCGATGATCGGAATCTCCGCCGCGTCCGCCCGCTCCAGGCTGCGGATCGCCTGCGTGGCCTCGTACCCGTTCATGACCGGCATGCGGATATCCATCAGGATCGCGTCGTACCAGCCCGGCGGGGTGTCCCGGAACCGTTCCAGACAGATCTGTCCGTTTTCGGCCCGCTCCAGCTCGAGGCCCATCACCGAGAGCAGCTCCTCCGCGATCTCCCAGTTGAGGTCGTTGTCCTCCGCCACCAGTACCCGGCGGCCGCTTAAGTCAGCCGCCCGCTCCTCCTCCGGCTGCCCGGCCTCCTGCGGGGCTTCGCCGAAGGACTTAAGCGCATAGTAGAGCGTGGAGCGGAACAGCGGCTTGGAAATGGAACCGTCCGCGCCCGCGGCCCGCGCCTGCTCCTCAATCTCGCTCCAGTCGGCCGCGGAGATGATCAGCAGAGAGGAGGCGTCGCCGCAGATTTCCCGGATTTTGCGGGCGGCGGAAATGCCGTCGATTCCCGGCAGCCTCCAGTCCAGCAGAATCACATGGTAATCCGCGCCGTGCCGGCGGCGCTCCTGCACGCGCTCCAGCGCCTGTTCCCCGTCCAAAACGTACTCCGCCCGGCAGCCGATGGACTGCAGCGTCGCCACAGCGCTCTCGCACAGCAGTTCGTCGTCGTCGACCAGCAGAATCTCCCACGGCGGCAGGCACATCTCCTCCTCTTTCACCAGAGATTTCTCCAGATCCAGCGTGACGTGGAACTCCGTGCCTTTGCCCGGCTCGCTTTCCACCTCGATCGTGCCGCCCATCGCGTCCACGATGTATTTCGTGATCGTCATGCCGAGGCCCGCGCCCTCGGTCTTCTGCACCCGGGTGTTGTCCTCCCGGGCAAACGATTCAAATATTTTTTCCTGAAACTCCGCCGACATGCCGATGCCGGTGTCCCGCACCCGCAGGTGCACCCGGATCCGCTCCTCCCCCGCCGGCGAGGCCTCCTCAAAGAGAACCGCATGGATCGAGCCGCCCTCCGGGGTGAATTTGATCGCGTTGCCCAGCAGGTTCAGCAGAATCTGGTTCAGGCGGATGCTGTCGCAGTACACGTGCTCCACCGGAATATCGTAAACGTAAACGTCGAAGCGCTGCCCCTTGGCATTCACCTGCGGCTGCACGATGTTGACAATGCCCTGCATGATTTCCTGCAGCGAAACCTGCTCCATGTGGAGCGTCAGCTTGCCGCTCTCGATCTTCGACATGTCGAGGATATCGTTGATCAGGCCCAGAAGGTGGCGGCTGGACAGCGATATTTTTTTGAGGCAGTTCTGCACCTGCTGCCGGTTGTCCAGATTGGCGCTGGCAATCGCCGTCATACCCACGATGCCGTTCATCGGCGTGCGGATGTCGTGGCTCATGTTGGAGAGAAACTCGCTCTTGGCCCGGTTGGCGCGCTCGGCGCTCATGCGGGCCTCGTCCAGCTCGTTCATCTGCCGCCGCATCAGCCGGATGTACCAGAAAAATACCACCAGCAGCGCCAGCAGAATCAGCAGGCAGCTTCCCACCGCGGACCAGCCCCACTCCTGTTCCAGCCGGTCGACCGTCTGGTTCAGTTTGCCGTGCGGCATGAAAAACAGCAGATACCAGCTCGAATAGGGCAGGCTGACCGCATACAGGTTGCGCAGCTCCCCGTCGATCGAAAATTCGCTGGCGTAGCTCTCATTCTCCGCCATCGCCGCCTGAATCTCCGCCACATACGCCTCCGCGTCCTTGCCGTCTATCGTATCGTAGCGATCCCGCACCCGCTGGAAATAGTTTTCATCTTCCACGTCGTAATCGCGGATCACGAAGCTGCCGTCGCGCCGGATGATGAAGTAGTAAATCAGGGCGCGGTCGAGCTCCAGCGAGAGCGTGCTGCGGATGTAGCCGAGCGGCAGCGCCACCACCAGGGCCCTGCTCTGCGTACCGCCGGAGGCATAGACCGCCGGAATCCCGATCACCAGCAGGTCGTTCCCCGCGCCGTCATGCCCGGTCGTCAGGATTTCCTGGCCACCGCCGACGGACTCCTGAAACTGCTCCGGTTCGTCCACCTCGACCTGGCTTCCGAAAATCATCTGAAAACTCCCGTCCTCCATATAAAACGCCAGATGGTCGAAGCCGCGCAGCCGCGCGCCGTAGCTGAGGGCGACGCGCACCGCGTTTTCATTTTTTCCGCTTCCCGGAGGCTCGGAATCCACCAGCACCCGCGCCTGCGACATGCGCAGCTCGATGGCGGTGCCGAAATGGGCCGCGGCCTGCTCGCTCATGCCGGACATATAGATGGAGCCGATTTCACTGATTGCGTCCGCCCCGCGCCGGTTCATCCGCATCACCAGATAGGAAAACACCAGGATACACAGAATTGAGATGCAGACAAGATTGATTACAAGCATACGCGTCGTTTTGTTTCGCATAAGATTTCCCTCTTGCTTTATGTATAAATGATCGGTAAGACCGTATATTTTTCATTTTCGCTATCAGTGTACCATATCTTGTTTAAAAGTAAAAGACAAAAAAACGGCACGGCTTTCGATTCTCCGAAAACCATGCCGCCCGCCGTTTCTTATTCCGCAGCTGACTCAGCTTCCGCCAGCTCGGTCTCTGCTGCCGCCGGAGCCGGCGCAACATTTTCCAGAGCTACGATGTCCGTTGCGCTGTATTTCTCAGCGATCGCCGATACTGTGCCGTTCTCAGCCAGCGTCGCCAGCGCCTCGTTCACCGTGTCTCTCATTTCCGCATTGTCTGTGCTGAAAGCCACGCCGCAAAGGCCGTCCTCTTTCAGGCTCTCGGAAAGGATGCGGTAACCCTCCGTTGTTCCCACGTAGTATCTCGCAACCCCGTCATCCTCCACGATTGCGTCCACGTTGTTGTTGATCAGCGCCATAAACTCGTTGGTCGTGTTCGCGAACTGCCAGATCCTGTCGAACGATGCGCCGAGCTCCGCATGAGCTCCGCCCTCGCTGATCAGGTCCAGAGAGGAGCTTGCCGACTGAACGCCTACCACCTTGCCTGCCAGATCCGCCAGGGTCTGAATGTCCGAGTCCTCCTTCACCAGCACCACGGTGCCGCTGTTCATATACGGATCCGTCCATGCGTAGCCGTCCTCGCGGCCTTCGATCGCGTATGCGCTCCAGATGCAGTCGATCTCGCCGGACGCCAGCACGTCGTCCCTGGAATCCCACACCAGCGGAGCCGGTATAAACTCCCAGCCTTCCAGCTCGGCAACTGCCTTCGCCAGGTCAACGTCAAAGCCCGTGTACTCGCCGTCCACATCCATGTAGCTGTACGGCGGGAACTCCGCGTCGAAACCGACCTTAAAGGTCCCCGCTGCGAGGCATGCGGAGGACACCGCCATGGATGCAACCGCCGCGCAGGCCACCGCCGTCAATAAGTTTCTCTTCATAACAAACACCTCCTGCTGTAACATGTTTCAAAAATCCACGTAATTCTCTGTAAAATAGAAGCCGCCTGGAGAGTTCCCCAGGCAGCCTCTCTTAATCGTAATAAGGAAGAGAATATTTCAAATCATTTCAATGCTTGATTATTCTGCCTCTGATGCCGCATATGCGTCATAGTATTTCTGCTCGATTGCAAGATATTCGCTCAGGCCATATGCCTCAAGGTCAGACTGGAACTGCTCCCATGCAGCGTCGTCAAAGCCGTTCATGATCCAGTCGGATCTGGTTGCGTTGATGGTCTTGTTCAGGTCTGCCTCCAGGTTGGAGAGCTGCTCGGTGTCTTCCTGGCTCATGAACACGTTCGGGAATACGTTGTCGTTGTGCATTTCCGGTGTGTAGATGTCCTTGATCCAGTCAAGACGATACTGAGCGTCGTCCGGGCAGGTTACATATACGCCGTAGTACTCGTCGAGCACTGCCAGAGGTCCTGCTACGTTCTCAGCTTCACGCACTTCGACAGGAGAAGCGTCGCCCAGCGGAGCGTGCTGCAGCATCGGCTCGCCGTTCTCATTCTCGCCAAGCTCAAAGATATCGAAATCGTCGTCCTCACCGTAGGTACCCCAGTTGTTCTGCGGGGACTGGAACGGATCATACATCAGGTCGATCCAGCGGCATACCATCTCCGGATCCTCAGCGATTGCCGTTACAACACAGCGGCCGCGGTCGTAACCGCTCGTGAAGGAACCGTTCTCCGGGGTGATGTTCTTGGTGTCTGCCTCAAGCGGAGGAAGCGGAACCCAGCCGTCCAGCGTAGCAATGTTGCCTACATCCCAGCTGAAGCATACGCCGTAACGTCCGGATTTACCCTTTGCTACGTAAGTGGACCAGTCCTGTGTGAACGCTTCGGGGTCGATCAGGTTCTCTGCGTACAGCTCATGCAGCCATGCCATACCCTTCTTGAAGCCCTCGGTGGTCGCGGTGGAGATCACCTGTCCGTCGTTGGTTACTGCAATATGTCTGCCCTGGTCGCAGTCGCCATAGCCTTCGCCAAAGCCGTTGATCAAAAGCGCCGGGTCCTGGTTGCCGTCGTTTACGATGCAGGACATCGGGATGATGTCGCCGTCGATGCCGAACTCAGCCTTGATCTTGTCCGCATTGTCGCGGAACGCGATCAGGACATCCTTGAACTCGTCCACCGTGGTCGGCACTTCAAGGCCGAGGAAGTCGAGCCATGCTTTGTTGATGAACGGCATATCGCCGACGGTCTGGATTGCGGTCTTGCCGGAACCGAGCTGCTCGATCCACGGGAAGGACCAGATATTGCCGTTTACATCCGTCGTCATTGCCTTGTACTCCGGGAATTTCTCGTATACTGCGCTCAGGTTCGGCATGATCTCCGGGGTGATGTAATCATTCAGCGGAATGATTGCGCCGAAATCGCCGTATCTGAGCAGGTCACTGTCTGAAAAGCCTGCGGTGAAGATGAAATCGGTCAGGTTCTTCGGGCTGGACATCGTGGTCTGGATCTTCTCACTCCACTGGCTGTTCGGGATGGCTGTCCACTCGATGTGCACGTTGGATTTCTCCTCAAGTCTCTTGAAGATCGTGCGGTTGTTCGGATCGGACTCCGTGCTGTCCGGGTAGCTGATCAGGCCTGTCAGGGTGACGGTATCCTCAACCGGGAAGAAGTCCTCCGCCATAGCGGTCATTCCGACGGATGCCACCATAGCTGCTGCCAGCGTGGCTGCGATCATGCTCTTTGCAAATTTTCTCATTGCAAATCTCCTTTCTTGTTTGAAATGTGTTTGTTTTATGTTGCTTAAAATTAAAATTAAAACCCTGCGTAACATCAGCCCTTGATGGAACCTGCCATGATGCCGCTGTCGAAATACTTCTGGAAGAACGGGTACATCACGATCAGCGGCAAGCTGGATACGATGATGGTCGCGTATTTCAGAAGCTCGGCGAGCTGTGCGCGGGCCGCCGTACTCTGCATATCAGAGATCATGCCCGACTCCGGCTGGTTCTGAATCAGGATGGAACGAAGCACGAGCTGCAGAGGCTGCTTGTTCGCGTCGTTCAAATAAATCAATGCGTCAAAGTAGCTGTTCCACATACCGACGAACTGCCACAGCGCCAGCACTGCGATCACCGGCGTACATACCGGGAGCAGGATGCGGAAGAAGAATACGATCTCGGTCGCGCCGTCGACGCTGGCCGCTTCCTTCAGGTCGTTCGGGATACCCTGATAGTACGTTCTCGCGATGATCATGTTCCACACGCTGAACGCGCCCGGAAGGATGATCGCCCACATGCTGTCCAGAAGACCGAGGCTGCTGATCAGCAAGTAGGTCGGGATCAGGCCGCCGCCGAAGAACATCGTGATGACGAAGATGACATTGATGAAGCCTCTGCCCTTGAAGTCCGTCCTGGACATCGGGTATGCTGCGAGCAGCGTAACCGCGACAGACACAAAGGTAAACACCAGGGAATAAATCACTGCGTTCTTGAAACCGATCCAGATCTGGGCGTTGGACATAACTCTCTGGTACGCCGTCAGCGTCCACTTCTCAAGGTCAAACACGATACCCTTGTTCTGAAGCGTGATCGGATCCATGAAAGAACCGATAATAATGTAGGCCATAGGAACTATAATGGCTACTACGAACAGTCCGAGCAGGATATAACCCGTCAGCAGGAGCGCCTTGTCCTGCACGGAATACCGGGCAAATTTACTCTTTTTCTTCATAATTTGCGCCTCCTTTATAGTCCCTTGCCGTCATTCATCTTCGCAACGATCTTGTTCACTGCAAGGATGAGGATGACATTGATTACTGTGTTGAACAGGCCGACTGCGGTTGAGAAGCTGTAGTCACCGTCAAGAAGACCTTTCTTGTATACATATGTAGCGATGATCTCGGAAGTCTTCATGTTCAGGTCCGTCTGCAGAGCGTAAGCCTTTTCGAAACCGATGCTCATGATATTGCCGGCCTGGAGGATGAACTGGATCACTACCATGTCCTTGATCGCCGGCCACTCAACGGCCTTGATCTGCTGGAAGATGTTCGCTCCGTCGATGACCGCCGCCTCTTTCAGATCCTGGCTCGCGTTGGACAGAGCCGCCGTGTACATGATGGAACCCCAGCCTGCGCCCTGCCAGATACCGCTGGCGATGTAGATCGTACGGAATGCCGACGGCATGGTCATGAAGTTGATCTGCGTGCCGAGCAGCATGTTGATCGGGCCGGTCACCGAGAGGAAGATGCGGACGATACCGCAAAGTACGATGACAGATACAAAGTTCGGCATGTACAGTACCAGCTGGACTTTTTTCTTGATTCCCTTGCTCTCAATCCGGTTCAGCAGGAATGCCAGCAGGATCGGCATCGGGAATCCCCAGAGCAGTCCGTAAATACTCAGCTTCAGCGTGTTGACCAGGTAGGTCAGGAAGTCTGGCGAGGAAAGGAATCTCTGGAAATGTTTGAAGCCCACCCATTCACTTGCAAGAATACCCTTGAACGGATTGTAGTTCTTGAAAGCGATCAGGATACCTCCCATCGGGAGATACTTGAAGATGATCGTCAGGGCCAGCGCCGGCAACACGAACAGTACATACAACTGCCAGTGCTGTCTCATATAGACCAGCGTGTTGTGAACCCTGCCTCCTTGTGCTCCGCTTGCGGGAGCAGAAGAATTTGTTTTCATATTCTCCTCCTTTCAACAGCGCTCGCTTTTGCATTTGCGCACATTCAGCGCCAGCTTCTCACACCCTGAATTTGTGCATCTGTAAAATAACGAACCTGTGCTTTGTGCATTTTATAATAGCAAATGTAAAAATATATGTCAATAACATTTTTCACAGTTTGACTATAATTTTTATTTATTTTTTAGAAAGATGGTCAATTCGCCTCCGCCTTCTGGAAAGAATCACCGAAATTATTTTCTGTTTTAGACAAACATTTAAGCAAATTGATATAAATTATTCCGTGCTTTTTTACATTTGACACCCCGCATGGAATGTTGTATAATTGAGACAATAATCCTTGTTTGTTCAATGTGCACATATTTTGCGCAGTCAAAAATGTAAAAACAGTCACAATCGACAATTTTATAAACAGGAGGGATATTTATGCATGGGATTCTGAATCCGGACAATCCGGTCATGCGCTTTATTACCAGAATTGTGTACAGCGTTTACCTGAATATTCTGTGGTTTATCTGCTGCATCCCCATCGTCACGGCGGGCGCGTCCACCACGGCGCTGTTCTATGTGTCGCTGAAAATGGTCAAAAACGAGGAGGGCAACGTCGGCAGCCAGTTTTTCCGGGCCTTCCGCGAGAATTTCCGCTTCGCCACAAAGGTCTGGCTGATCATGCTGGCGCTGGGCATCGCCCTCGGCGTCGACGGCTTTGTACTTTATCATATGCGTTTTGAAAACTGGTTCTGGACGGTGCTGACCGCCGTGTTCCTCGTGGCCGTGGTGGCGTACCTCATCGTTGCGATGTACATTTTCCCGCTGATGGCCCGCTTTGAAAACACCATCCCCATGATGTTTCTCAACTCCATCATGATCGGGATGCGTTTCCTGCTCTGCACCGCGCTGATGGCGCTCATCTATTTCGCCATGGCTTTCATTATTATCAATGTGTTCACGCCGGCCGTCGTGTTCGGCGAGGGGCTCTGCGCGTTTTTGTGCTCCTATTTCCTGTCGCGTATCCTGGCGATGTGCGAGCCGCGCGAGGAGACGGCCCCGGACGGACAGCCTGAGGAGCTGCCGGAGGAAGAATGAAAGAGTTCGGACCAAAAGAAAGGAAGATGCCTGTGGATGAAAAAAAAGCGCCGCACCGCAGCCTCGAGTCCCTGACGGAAAAGGAAAAATGGGACAGCATGAGCAATGCGCGGCGGGCGCAGTACATATGGGATTACTACAAGCTGCCGATCGCGGTGGGCCTCATCCTTCTGTATATGATCGGCTACACCGTCTACCGCCATGTGACCCACAAGGACACCGTCCTGTACACGGCCCTGATCAACGTCAGCGTCGGGAGCGACCTGGAAGCACAGCTCGGCGAGGGGTTTCTGGCGGACCAGGGAGTCGATACCTCCAAAAATACGCTCAGCCTCTATACCGGCTGGTACCTGACCGACGACGAGATGAACGAGTACCACGAGTACACGTATGCCACGCGGATGAAGGTGCTGGCCGCCCTCGACAGCGAGCAGCTCGACGTGGTGCTCATGAACCGGGAAGCCTTCGACGCGTTTGCGCAGAATGGCTACCTATATAATATAGAAGAACTGCTGCAGGAAACCGATCCCGCCCTGTATGAAAAGCTAAAGGATGCCGTCGTTTCCAATATGGAGATTCTGGAGGACAATGCGGAAGACATGGTGTTTGACTCCACTCTGGAGTACGTTTCCGAGACGACGGAATATCCGATGGCGATCGACCTGTCGGAGGCGGGCATGATCCGGGACGCGGGCTTTGAGGACACGGTGTACTTCGGCATCGTCGGCAACACGCCCCGCAGGGACACCGCCGTCGCCTATCTGCGTTATCTGTTTGCATTTTAAAAGGCTGCCGGAGCAGCCTTTTTGCTTTTCATTATTCACCGGTCAGATCGTATTTGACCACGTTCATCCGCACGCGGCCGGAGGCGAAGAAGGACACGCCCTGCGCTTCCTGCCCCGTGAACACGGTCGCCGTCACTACCTTTTCCCCGTCGTTTACGAACACCTCCACGCTGAAGCGGTCCAGGATGATGCGCAGCTTCAGCCGGCCGTTCTCCGACTTCACCTCGCTGCGGCGCTGGTGAATCACAGCCCTGCGGGAACCGGAGAATTTGCGGTCGATCTTCAGGATATGCTCCTGCGGACGGTAGCTGAGTCCGGTGTGGTAGCGCTCGTTCTGCGCGAAGCGGACTGCAAATTTTTTGTATACTTCCTCGCCGTCCGCGCTCAGCTCGATCTCGAGGTCCAGCCGCCGGCCCTCAATCCCGTCCAGCCGGATCGTGTCCGTGAAAACCACGTCCTCATAGCTGACCTTGTTGCGGCGCAGCGCGTCGAGCTCGCGGAGCGGGCGCTGGTACAGGCGGCCGTTCTTCACGGAGAGCTCCCGCGGAAGGCTCATCTGCCCGAACCATTTCTGCTCATTTTTCTGACCCTGCAGGCCGCAGGTATCCCAGTTCTGCATCCAGCCGATCATCACCCGCCTGCCGTCGGGGGTCAGCACGGTCTGCGGCGCATAAAAGTCGATCCCGTAGTCGATCGCCTGGTTGTGTTCTTCAGTGAAGGTCTCAGTCTCCTCGTCGTAGGTCCCGATCAGGCACAGGGTGCCGTTGCCGTTGTGGTACTCGAGCCCCTCCGGCAGCATGTCCTGAGGACTCGTGAGCAGCACCTGTTTGCCGTCGAGCGGGAAGAAATCCGGGCACTCCCACATCAGGCCGTAGCGGTTGCGGTTTGCAACCAGCACCTTCTCAAACTTCCAGGAAAATCCGTCCGGGCTGCTGTAGAGCAGAATCTGGCCGCTGCCGTCGGCCGGGCGGTTCCCGATCACGCAGCGGTAGGTGCCGTCTGACGCCTTCCACACCTTGGGGTCGCGGAAATCATAGCAGCTGCTGCCCTCCGGGATGTCCTTCGCATCCAGCACCGGATTGCCGGCGTATTTTTCATAGTTCGTCCCGTCTCCCACCGCAAGGCACTGCGTCTGCAGCTCCAGGCTGGGACCGTCCAGCTGCGGCATCCGCAGCACGCCGGTGTACATCAGCAGCTGTCTGCCGTCCTCCAGCTCGACCGCACTGCCGCTGAAGCACCCGTCCCGGTCGTACGGAGCGTCCGGCGCAAGCGCCGCCGGAAGGTACTCCCAGTGCAGCAGGTCTTTGCTCACGGCATGCCCCCAGTGCATCGGGCCCCAGTAGGTAGCGTACGGGTGGTATTGGTAAAACATGTGGTATTTCCCCTGGTAATAAGAAAATCCGTTCGGATCATTCGTCCATCCGACACGGGTAGACAGATGAAACGCGGGCCTTTCTTCCGCTGTAATCATTTGGTCTGTCGCTTCTTCATATCTTCTGGCTTCACGCAACGTCTGGCTAATCATCTGACACCTCCTCAGGTTAATCACTGCATAAGTCACAGGCTGCACGGAGCGCTGTTTCCGCCGTCCGTCTCAGTATTAACAATGTAACATGCTTTCATTTCGCAGTCAACGTTTTTCAAAGGTTTTCCGGCGTTTTTTTGTCATTTGTAAATATCCGTTTTTTACCGCAGACAAATAACATCAAAATTCGAGGCATTTATCATCCGTTTTTCGTAAACATATCGTCCTTGTTTCTTTTTATATGGAAAAGTTTATCAATTTAAAGTCTTTTCTGTCTTAATTTGTCTGCAATGCGTTATTGTTTGCGTCAGTTTACAGATTTTTTATATTTTTTACATTTGACACATCCCCGTGCGTTCATATATAATAATTTATAAAGCAGTACCCATGTGAAATACAGATAATTCAAGGAGAAACAGATATGGCAGGAAAAGTTACCATTCAGGACATTGCGGACGCGCTCGGGCTCTCGAGAAATACGGTGTCCAAGGCGATCAACAATACCGGCATTCTCGCCGACACGACCAGAGAAAGGATTCTGCAGAAAGCGGTCGAGATGGGCTACAAGCAGTTTTCCTACGTGACTTTTATCAATGCCAAGCACTCCGTGAAGGCCAGGCTGTCGCTCCCGGCCGGGCAGCCGGAGAAGGCGAACGCCGGACTGATTCCCGAAAACTCCTTTATGCAGAGCTTTAAGGTGCGCTCCTCCGCGGAGCCCGGGGTGATCGCCATGCTCTCCGTCGGCCTGCTGGGCAGCGCCCATTTTGCATCCACCATGGTGGACAAATTCCAGATGGAGCTGTCCCTGCTGGGATATGAGCTCGTCATGTACCGCATCGGTCCGAACCATCTGACCAGCCTGACCCTGCCCTCCCCCATCACGCGCGAGACGGTCGCCGGCATCATCTGCTTTGAGATTTTCGACCGCGATTACAGCAACATGCTCTGCGACTGCGGGATTCCGATCCTGTTTGTGGATTCCCCGGTCTCCCCCTGCGACAGCACGCTCAGGGCGGACCGGCTGCTCATGGAAAACCGCTCCAACATCTATCTGCTCATCCAGGAGATGCAGCGGCGCGGCCGGCAGCGCATCGGCTTCATCGGCAATCCGTACCACTGCCTGTCCTTCTTCGAGCGCTACATGGCCTATCTCGAGGCGCTGCACATGACGGGCCTGCCCATATCGGAGGATTCCTGCATTCTGCGCAATCCGGTTTCCGGTGTGCCGACCGCCGAAGAATTTCAGAACTATCTGGCGAAGCGCCTGGGCGCCATGAAGGAGCTTCCAGAGATTTTTCTGTGCGCCAACGACTTCCTGGCGCTCGACGTCATGCAGGCGCTGAGCACTCTGGGACTCTCCGTCCCCGACGACGTATGGCTCTGCGGCTTCGACGATTCCTCGGAATCACGGCTTGTCACTCCGCAGCTCACGACGATTCACATTCACAGCCAGATCATGGGCGTCACTGCGATACAGATTCTGATGTCCCGCATTGCGGAGCCCACCATGAACTACCGGACCGTATACACCGAGACGAATCTGATCTACCGGGCCTCCACCGGGGACTGAGCGGCTATATGGGGCCGCGCTCCGGTCAGGCGTCCGCCCGCCGCGGACATGGCCGGCGCAATCTTCCGCGCCCGCACAAAGATGCTCGGGCTCAGGTTCCAGGCCCTGCCCTGCAGCCGCTTTTCCAGCGCCGCCAGCCGGCCGGGCGAAACGAGCCGCTTGAGCGCTTCGTTCCGAAACAAAGAGACCGACAGCGTTTCTTCAATAAGAAAGCCGTTTCTCTGAAGCTGTTCACAGATATAGCCCGGGTGAAAATTGTAATAGATTTCGCCCTTGCGGGCGCTCGGACGGCGGTCAAAGGGCGCAATGTTGGGCCGTCTCAGCAGCCAGCGGGAAATCTCCAGCAGATTCCGCTTGTTGGCAAACTCAAAAATGAAACAGCCGCCGTCGTGCAGCACCAGATTCACCTGCCGGAAGAAATCCGGCACATCCTCCACGTGATGCAGCACCCGCACGCACACGGCGTTGTCAAACTTCCTTCCCAGCCGCTCCAGCTCGTAGAGGTTCTGCGCGCGGCACTCCACCTGCTCCAGCCCCAGTGCTCTGACGCGCTCGCGGGCCTGTATCAGCAGATTTTCCGCATAGTCCGTCAGCAGCACACTGTCGCAGCGGCCGGCGTATTCGTTGACCAGCCGTCCGTAGCCCGCGCCGATTTCCAGGCAGCTTCCGGAGATGCGCCGCGCCAGCCGGCGCAGCGCGATGCGCTCCACGGCGTCCTCGTAGTCCCGCGTTCCGTCCGCCCAGAAAGCGGCATAATCGGTGTCGCTGTAGTTGCAGATGCGGTGCCCCAGCCGGTCGGTTGTGTTGGGGGAGGGAGAGGATGAGTTTCTTTCTGTATTCCATTTTGTGTTCTGTTTTGTACTTTGCTCTGTGTTTTGTTTTGGGTTATGTTTTGCGTTTTGCTCTGTGTGTTTCTCTTTGAGTTTGTCCATAAAATGTTGTCCTTCTTTCTCTCCATGAGGGTTTTGCCCATCTCTTTACTCATCTTCCCACCAGTATTTTGTGTCCTGCGGATTGTCTGCTTCTGCCTCTGCCCCGATCTGGCTGTACACCTGCTCTGCGTCCAGAATGTGATACTGCTCCGTCTCATGCGTCCCGGGCGCTTTTGCGGTCACCAGTATGTATTCCCTCCCTGCGACCTCCGCCAGGCTGGCCAGGCACTGGCCCGCCTCTTCGGTATAGCCGGTCTTGCCGCCGAGAATCCTTCCGCCGGTGACTTCCGCGCTGTCCATATACTGAAACATCGTGCTGACAAACGTGAACCCGTCCGGGTGCTGCCTTGTGGGCGGCACGCTGTATCTGCTGCCCGTAAACGCGGTTTTAAAGGCCGCGCTCTGCAGGGCATACCGCAGAAGAACCGAGAGATCCTGCACCGTGGAATAATGATCGGGGTCGTGCAGTCCCGTCGCATTACAGAAATGCGTATCGGCAAGCCCCAGTTCCTCCGCCTTTTGGTTCATCATCTCCACAAACGCGGCTTCCGAGCCCGCAATCCGGTACGCGAACGTCATGCAGCACTCCGCGCCGGACGGCAGGAGGATTCCGTACAGCAAGTCCCACAGCCGCGCGCGTTCTCCCGGCCAGAAACCCGCCATAGACGCGTCCTCCGCATACAGCTGCCCGAAAAAATCCTCCGGAACCGTAATCTCCTCGTCCAGATCCTCTGTGTTTTCGACCGCCAGAACCGCTGTCATGATCTTTGTAAGCGATGCCGGATAAATTCTTTCCTGCGCATTGTGCTCTGCAACCGTGACACCGGACGCACAGTCAACCAGGATTGCATACGGGCTGTAGAGCTGAGTCAGGTCTACGAAGAGATCTGGGACGTCGCCCTGCGGATTTCCCTGCATATCCGAAGCGGTTCTCTGCGAATTTTCGTGAATATCTGAGACAGTTCCCTGCGAATTTCCCTGAATGTCCACGTCAGTTCCCTGTGAACTTCCCTGAATATCCGAGACAGTTCCCCGCGAGCTTTCCCGAACATCCGCATCCTCCCTCTGCAGAATTTCCCGGTCGTGATCGGATATCGATCCAGCGGTCTGCAGCCGGTCATCCGAAAATACGTCCCGGTTTTCTTCCTCCGCTTCCGGCCCGAGCACCAGCGGCGGCTCCAGCAGGGCCCGGAGCACCAGCCCGCAGCCCGAAATCAAAAGAACAATTGCCGCAATCAGAAAAAAGACATTTTTTGTGCGCCTTTGCTTTCTTCTGCGTCTGTAATTTCTTTCATATCCTCTGCTTTCTTCCATAAAAGTCACCATCCTCTTTTCTCTGTACACCTTTGTGTATCTGTATGGGCAGCGCTTTTGTGCGGCAGGGTCTTTTCCGTCGCATAAAAACAGCCCCCATTCAGCAGTTATTCTACCGAACAGGAGCCGCCTGTACTTTAACATTCTGTTGTTTAAATCCTAAGGAAAGGTTAAGGAAGCATAGAGATTCCACTAACGAACGCCGCTGGCTTTCTTTGTCGCTTCGGATGCTTCTACCCCTCCGGATGCCTCTGCTGCTTCGGATGCCTCTGCCGCTCCGGATGCCTTTTCTGCTCCGAATACCTTTTCTGCTTCGGATGCCTTTGGCACTTCGCATGCCTTTTCTGCTCCGAATACTTTCTCTGCTCCGAATACCTTTTCTGCTCCGAATACCTTTTCTGCCTCGCATGCCTTTTCTGCTCCGAATACCTTTTCTGCTTCGGATGCCTTTGGTACTTCGCATGCCTTTTCTGCTCCGGATGCCTTTTCTGCTCCGAATACCTTTTCTGCTTCGGATGCCTTTGACACTTCGGATGCCTTTGGCACTCCGGATGCCTTTGACACTCCGGATGCCTTTGACACTCCGGATGCCTTTGACACTCCGGATGCCTTTGACACTCCGGATGCCTTTACCTCTCCGGATGGCAGTGATACACAGAAAGTCGTCAGCTCGTCCGCGCTGTTTGCCGTGATGGCGCCGCCGTGCAGGGCGACAATCTCTTTCGCAATCGCCAGCCCCAGCCCAGCGCCCCCGGTGTTGCTCGTTCTGGCTTCGTCCAGGCGGAAAAATTTCTCAAATATGGAAGCCAGCTTTCCCGCGGGGATCGTCGGCCCCCTATTGCGAAAATAAATCCGCACCTCCCGCTCTGCGCTCTCCGTCCAGACGTCGATCTCCGTCTCCCGATAGCTGTAGGCGATCGCATTTTTCAAAATATTGTTGAACACCCGCGCCAGCCGGACGGAATCGCCGCAAATCGTCAGGTTTTCCGGCGTCCGCAGTCTGACGGTATTGCCGTGAGCGTTCAGGAGCGGATAAAATTCATCGGTCATCTGCACCAGCATGTAGGAGAGGTCGATAGTTTCCTTCTCCAGCTCCACCTGCTGCAGATTGTAGCGCGTAATATCGAAAAACTCATTGATCAGCGTCTCCAGACGCCGCGCCTTGTCCAGCGCAATGCCCGCATACTTCGCTTTCTGCTCCGCCGGCATGTCCGGAGCCTCGTCCAGCAGGCTCAGGTAGCCGATCACGGAGGTCAGCGGCGTCTTCAGGTCGTGCGCCAGATAGGTGATCAGGTCGTTTTTCCGCGCCGCCTCCTCTTTCAGCATCTGTTCATGGCGCCGCATCATCGACCGGATCTCCGCCATCTGCTCAGAGACTTCCTCGTATTCCTTTTTCCATATGTCCTGACCCGTTCCCTCCTGCCGTATGGAAGCATGGATGCCCCGGCTTATCTCTGTGATCGCTTTTTTGCGCTCCGCTTTTGCATAAAAATAAGACACCGCAAACACAAGAAGCACCAGAAGTACGGCGGCCGCGCACAGAAACGCAATGAGAATGCTTTTCACATAGGGCCAGAAAGGCTCCCGCACAAGCATTTCCTGCCCCTCGGATATTTCCCAGTGATCCCGCATACAGCTTTCCATAAACCAGTCGAGGAAAAATCCGTTAAGCGCATGATCCACAAAATAATAGACGGAATCGAACAACAGGACAAAGCCTGCGCACGCCAGGATCAGTTTTATCATTATCCTGCCCTTAGATTTCAATTTTATACCCGCACCCCCAGACCGTCTTAATGTATTTCGGCTCTTCAAAAGAATCCCCCATCTTCTCGCGCAGATGCCGGATATGAACCGTGATCGTATTGCTGCTTTTGCTGAAATATTCATCACCCCATATCCGGTGGAACAGTTCCTCGGAGCTGACTACCTTCCCTTTCTGCTCGCACAAGATACGAAGAATCGAAAACTCCGTGGGCGTGAGCGGCAGCGGCTTTTCATTCAGAAGGCATTCATGCGTCCGAATATTCATAACGAGTCCCGCATGCTCCAGAATCTCCTCCTGCCGTTCCTCCTCCGGCGTATTGTATCGCTTGTACCGCCGAAGCTGCGCCTTCACCCGCGCCACCAGCTCCAGCGGCAGAAACGGCTTGGTGATATAGTCGTCCGCGCCCAGAGCCAGCCCGGTAATCTTGTCGGTCGCCTCCCCTTTTGCCGTGAGCATAATGATCGGATAACGGTGATTTTCGCGGATCTTTTGGCAAATCTGCAGCCCGCTCATGCCCGGAAGCATAATATCCAGAATTGCCAAATCCAGAGTTTCTTTTTCGATGCAGGTCAGAGCGTCCTTCGCCGTGTAGCATTTGAAAACGGTAAAGTTCTCGTTCTCAAGGAAAAGCGCCACCAGGTCTGCAATCTCTTTTTCGTCGTCCACAATCAGTATTTTATCTGCCATATCGCTCCCCCATTCCTGCAAGTAATTTATTTTATCAGATTCGGAGAGACGGTTTATGGAGATTTCAATGAGAATTTATTAAGCTTTTATTAAGGCATCTAAAAACCCCTGAAAACATCCATTTTGCAGGATTTTCAGGGGTTCCTTTCACTATGAAATTAAATCCTTTCATTTCCGGTCATACGGCTGTTACTGATCTCCAATCATTACCCGCCATTTTACTTTTCTCCCGCCTGCTCCAATATCATTCTTTCCAAGTCACTGCTGATGTAAAACCCTTTTTGTTTCATCTCTGAAATCACCGGCAAAATCGTTTTAAGTATCCTCTTTTGCCGTCACTTCCGCAAATACTGCCTGCGGAATTATAATCTCTCCATATAATTCCTTTAATATATCCAGCCTGTTAATTTTGCATAAGACGATCAGTGGGGTGGAATTAACGATCACCCTACGCATTATTCAATTCCTCCATAAACTCTGCTCTATCGTCATAATGAAATATTGAAATACGATTCTCTCCCAGATATGCTATGAATTCTTCTTCGGTCATCCCGGCTATCTGTGCACAATATCCGATGGAAACCCCGCTCTGGGAATAATAGCCTAAAGCGACCGCGCGTCTCGCAAATCTGCCTGCTTCTTCCGGCGTCATATGTGTATCATATATTACCGCATCCGGTATATCTATCGCTACCTGACACATAAAATCCCTCCTTCGCACAAAATCATTTATTTCCCTGTCTTTTATATCATATTACTTTATGAACTTTCTTGCAATTAGTTTGTTCAGTCCTTCCTTATTTTAGCCACCGGAAATGCTTGACATGCACGAAACGATTATGCTATATTTTAGTTAGTTATTGCTAACTTGCAACTTTACACTACTTTACCAGCCAAGCAAAATGTCCGGCGAAAGGAGAACACAATGAATAAAATAACAGTCAAAATCGACGGGATGATGTGCGGGATGTGTGAGTCCCATGTAAACGACGTCGTCCGCCGGGGATTTCCGGTGAAAAAGGTCACTTCCTCCCACGCAAAAGGCGAAACGGTGATCCTGACGGAAGAACCCATCAACGAAGCGGATCTCCGGGCGGCCATCGACGCCACAGGGTATCGGGTGCTGTCCATGGAGAGCGCGCCGTATGAGAAAAAGGGGCTGTTCGGATCATTGAAAGGGAGCAGGCGCTGATCTTTCCCGGCGCTCCCTTACATCGGGCAGCGCCTGCGTTCTTCCTGCGGTTATGTCTCTTATTAAATAAAAAGATGGAAAAGCTCCCTGCCATCTTCAATTTCCTGTAAAAAGGCGGAAAAGCTTCCTGCCATCTCAATTCCCTGTAAAAAGGCAGAAAAACTTCTTTATATCTCGATCGCGTTCATCACTTTGGAAATACTGTCATGAAAGACCAAGTCGGCCTTTCCCTCCATCTTGGTCTTTCCCTTATTGATGATCACCAGATATTTTCCATGATACATATGTCCCAGCTGCGCGGCCGAACCGACCTCCAGAGACGTGCCGCCGATCACCAGCAGATCGGCATACCGTATCAGCGCAACCGCCTCCTCATATGCCCTCTGCGGCAGCAGCTCGCCGTACAGGGTGACGTCCGGGCGGACCATTTTCCCGCACTTCGGGCAGCGCGGTATCTCCTCGGCGTTCTCAAATATAAAATTCTCTCCGTACTCCGTGCGGCAGCTCACGCAATAGCTCCGCAGGGCGCTTCCATGAATCTCCCATACCGTTTTGCTGCCCGCTTTCTGATGAAGCCCGTCTATGTTCTGGGTGATCACCCCGTCAAGCTTCCCTCTTTGCTCCATCTCCGCCAGCTTTCTGTGCGCATCATTCGGCTGAACGGTCCGGCAGTCAAGGTTTCGCCGGAAGTAATCGAAAAACACCTCCGGCCTCCTGTCCAGGCAGTCGTAGCTCAGCAGATACTCCGGCTTATAACGGCTGAACCGCCTGTCCCTTTTGTGATACAGTCCGTTCTTGCTCCGAAAATCCGGTATCCCGCTCTCCGTCGACACGCCGGCCCCGCCAAAGAAAACGATGTGTTTCGCTTCCTCTATCATTTCGTTCAGGGCATCCACTTTCTGTTCCTCATTCAGCGAGCGGAAATATTTTTGCTTTTCCCGCTGCGATACAAAATCCGGCAACATCATTTTTCATCCACCCATCCGCGCCTGCAAGGATTATATCAAAAGCAGCTTTCGATTTTCTCTGATATATGCGCCTGCGCCTGATAAAAGAGGTTATCATATTATTGATATTTTACAATCTTCCCGTTCGATGTTTTGAGCACCACATCCGGCGAGCCCTCACCCTCATAGAACACTTTCAGACTGTTTCCGGAACATTTCATCTTATACGGCCAGTAGCAGGACTCCTTTACTTTCGTTTGCCAGAGGCGTTTTCCCTTCGGGGAAATCTTATAGATCATATCGCTGTAATATCCCGACGCATACAGGTTTCCGCTGCCGTCAATGTACATGGCCGCGCTGTACGTGGCCTCGGCAAAAGCCTTTTTGTTCACAGCCGCCTTTTTCCCTGTCTGCAGTTTCAGCTTCAGAAAAGATTTTCCATCGATCACGTACACATAGTTCCCGTACTGCTTAAAGGAGACGCTGGTCAGCTCCGTCGCCCGGTTCTTTCCGCACTTATATTTCCACACCGTTTTCCCGTCCCCGGTTTGTCCCAGCAGGGTGCAGATCTCATAATTTGAGGAAGTTTTTTTGTCCAGGACGACCTTCGTCACCTTTGCCTGCGCAGATACCGGCATGCTCATGCATACAATGCACGCCAAAATCAAAATACCCTTTATCCATTTTCTGAGTCCGTTCATTGCTTTTCGCTCCTTTCTCCGTCCCTTTGCCACATCGCCCAGAGGCACTCTGCATTTTTATTATCATAACATGGAACGCCCTGTTCCGTCAAATGAAGCGGGATGAGCACCACGGAGCCGTTGCATTGTATTTAATATTCTGTCATATGCGTCTGAGTTTTCCTGTCAAAGCTTCATGCTGAGCGGTAGTCGCACAAGGTGCGGTTAAAAAATTTGCTAAAAAATCCTCCAAATTTACGCCCAAAACAGAGTAATGATATAAAATTATATCTTTTCTTTCAAAATATTATCTACCAGCCTTTCCAGTTCTTTTCTGTTTGGTAAATACAACTCATACTTTGAAACAAATAAATTGCTGTCCATACCATAGGTAGCATATTTAATCAGCAGTTCATCTTTATTCTTGCTTAAAATAATTTCTATCGACGGATTATCATCCGGCATATTTTTCTCTATTGCAAAATATCCCAAATACATATTCATCTGTCCTATATCCTCATGTTGTACTGAATTTTTCTTTAAGTCTATCAATACAAAACATTTCAGAATCCTGTGATAAAAGACCAAATCAACTCGATAATGGATATTATTCAGCAAAAATTTCTCTAAATTATCAATAATTCTTTGCTCTAAATCTCCTTCCTTTGCCAATGACAAAATCCCTTCTTTATCACAGCTTACTGCCAGACGCAAAAACAACGCAGAATCCATCTGCCGTTTCAATGTACGAATGCCCCACCGCTCGCTTATCGCCTGTTTTTCACAAAAACTGCGTTCCAAATCATCATTGATCTTTATCAATTCACAGATATGTGACCAGCTTAATTTGTCAGACAGTATCTGACAAATTCACCGCATAAACTCAGCTTATCTTTCACCATACGAACAGATATCACATTATATCCAAGCGGATTTTGGGACGCTTTGTCAACTGCATCAGCAAACGCTTCTGCCTGTTTTTACTTTCGGGCGATATGGTTGTCCTATCGTCGGATCATGGTCGGTGAACAGTCATGAACTTTTATAGTGTTTCTCCTTTCCGCCGCACAAAAAAAGACAGGCCGCATCAAATGCCCCTGTCTGTGCGCTGCTTTATTCCCGCTGAAACGTAAAAAAGCGCATGATATACACTCACTGTCTCATGCGCCTTTTTACTATCCAAATTATTCGGTTTATTGCTACGCCATAACCGGTTCCGCCAGCTTCTTTACTTCCTCAATCGGCAAGCCGGAATATAAAGCAATTTTCTCTAACGATAATACCCCATCCTTAATCATACAAAGTGCATTATCAATCCTGACTTCTCTTGCTTTTTCATTCCGCATATCTTCCAACATCTTGCACATAGCCGCCACTCCTTCCGCATCCCGTTTGAAATATCTCGCCTTCCTTGCAAGCACTTCATAATTCATATCATCAGGATTAGTACAGGAGAAATCGTGCATCAGCCTGCCGATTTCATCATCGCCGCGATATCTCCCATTCACATACAGGATATGCGAACCGTCGTTAAATAATACCTTTTCTTCTCCAATGGCAATATATCTCTCCACCGGATAAATTGGCTGGTTTCCTTTCATCACATCATTCTCTGTTATAAAAATAACGTAACTGTCGGGAATATCTTCTGTATCTTCTCCCGGTTTTAATATATGTGCATCCAACAGGCTGCTGTTATGCCGCGCCCGCTTTGCGCCAGCGCCCGCATCCGCGCGCTGGATTTCAATGTCCATTTCTTTGTGATCGCTGTCAACTGCGTGTACATCCAATGTTGCCGAACGTCCCTGCAGGTTTTTCAGAACTTCCTGTGTGCGGACTGATTTGATCTGAATATCTTTTTTCAAAAGAATCCGAAGTATCAGCTCCACTCCTTCTAAATTATCTGCAAGGCAGACCGTCATAAAATCATCGTCTATGTACCGGAGTGACTGCAGGCGATCCAGATCCTGCTGATGCATCTGCTCCGTCGTGTTCAAAAATACCACCTTCCCTTGCTCTTTTATTATACATCGAATAGTGCCCTTTGAAAACTTAATTTTTGTAAAATTTCCAGCAAAGTAATTAACAACCGAACTATTGTACTCCTTCCGTATCAACCTCATATACATCAAACGTTTCCGATGCTTTGAGTCTCAGCCTCGTGGACAGAAACTTCTCAATATTAAAGGCATTTTTCGGGTCTGCATCCGCAATATAACGGTAATTCGGATGCTTCGTGATATCATATTTTTCAGACAGGAACGGACGCACACCCCGCAGCTGCAGGATGCATTTCCCGCCGTCCATGACCGCAAGCTCATCCTGGCTCATCAACTCTTTTCCGAGCTTCTGGTAATTCAGGCTGTGGGAAGTTTCCCTCCCGCGGCTTTCCCCGGTGTTGTAGATTTCAAAAACTAATCGGCTATATATAAGTGGTCTATTCAGTTTGCGTTTAATACCATCGAATGATAAGCTATAGCACCTCAAAGCATTTCAATACAAAATAGTTAAAATAGTTAAAATGGCGAAAACCTATGGAGTTCTGCGATAAAAAATGATACGCGACCTTTTAGAATAACGAGGAAAACTTTCAGATAGTATTTGGGGGAAGACCTTTCCCCCCCCCAAATCTTTCCCCAAAAATCCCCCAAATTCGTGTTCAAAACAGGTAAGATATGATAAATTGTGAACTGTTTCCCAGGGCACAAAAAACCCCTGAAAATGCCCATTTTACGGGATTTTCAGGGGTTTCTCATTCGCTTTGTTTTATGAAATTACATTCCCATGCGACTGTTGCTAACCTCAGGCTTCGGCGATTTGCTTCGCAACTTCCGCTGCAAAGTCCTCCTGCTTCTTCTCGATGCCTTCGCCGGTCTCCCAGCGCACAAAGCCCTTGATCGCAACCTTTGCGCCGGCCGCCTTGGCAACGGAATCCACGTATGCCTGTACGGACTGCTTGCCGTCTTCAGCCTTTACGTATACCTGATCGAGCAGGCAGATCTCCTTGAGCTCTTTGTTGATACGGCCGTTGATCATGCCCTGGATAACCTTCTCCGGCTTCTGGGACTCTTTCGGGTCGTTCATGATCTGTGCCTTGAGGATTTCCTTCTCATGCGCGATGTAGTCCTCGCTGATCTCGCTTCTGTTGGTGTAGAGCGGCTTCAGGGCTGCCACCTGCATCGCCACGTTCTTTGCCATCTCTCTGATCTCGTCGTTCACGACATCCGTGACAACGTCTACCAGAACGCCGATCTTGCCGCCCATATGCGTATAGGAAGCGACAAAGCCCGCATCCTCATGCACCTTGGTGAATCTGCGGATATTCATGTTCTCGCCGATGATTGCGATCTGGCCTGCCAGCGCCTCGTTGACGGTCTTGGTGGTATCGAATTTCCACGGCTCCGCCAGGAACGCCTCGATGTCCGCTGCGGAGGTCTCCATCGCCTGCTCCGCCACCTGCGCCACGTAGTTCTGGAACTTCTCGTTCTTCGCCACGAAGTCGGTCTCCGCGTTCACCTCAACCGCTACCGCGTCCTTGTCGTCCGCAGATACGATCACCTTTACAAGGCCCTCTGCCGCGATCCGGCTTGCCTTCTTCTGTGCAGCCGCAAGTCCTTTCTCTCTCAGGAACTCAATCGCCTTGTCCATATCGCCTTCGGTCGCCGTCAGTGCCTTTTTGCAGTCCATCATGCCGGCGCCCGTCATTTCTCTTAACTCTTTTACCATTCCCGCTGTAATAGCCATCTCATTCTCCTCCAAATCTGTTTACTCTGCAATCGCTTCTACCGGAGCCTCTTCATATACTTCCTCAGCGTTCCCAGCCGCTTCCTCAGCGCCCTGCTTTGCCTCTACCACTGCGTCCGCCATCTTGGAAACAATCAGCTTCACGGCGCGGATTGCGTCGTCGTTGCCCGGAATCACATAGTCCAGCTCTTCCGGATCGCAGTTGGTGTCGCAGATGCCGATCAGCGTGATGCCGAGCGTATGCGCTTCCTGTACGCAGATTCTCTCCTTCTTCGGGTCAACGACAAAGATCGCATCCGGAAGGCGCTTCATTTCCTTGATGCCGCCGAGGTTCTTCTGCAGCTTCTCCTGCTCCTTGCGAAGCGCGATAACCTCTTTCTTCGGAAGCACGTCAAAGGTGCCGTCCTCTTCCATTCTCTCAATGTCCTTGAGACGTCTGATTCTGCTCTGAATGGTCTTGAAGTTGGTCAGCATGCCGCCGAGCCATCTCTCGTTTACATAGAACATGCCGCAGCGCTCGGCCTCAACCTTGACTGCGTCCTGCGCCTGTTTCTTCGTGCCGACGAACAGAATGCTGCCGCCCTCTGCCGCGATGTCCGCAACCGCCTTGCACGCCTCGTCTACCTTGCCCACCGACTTCTGAAGGTCGATGATGTAGATGCCGTTTCTCTCGGTGTAGATGTACTCTGCCATTTTCGGGTTCCATCTTCTGGTCTGATGTCCGAAATGCACGCCTGCTTCCAGTAACTGTTTCATTGAAATTACGCTCATGTCTTCTTCTCCTTTTTGGTTCATTTCTTCCGTATGTCTCACGCCCGCAAAGAGACCGGCCCGCGCTGCAGCAAGCTGCAGGCGTCTGCAGGCAGAAGCGCTTCCCCGAACGGCATCCGCCCGACACACGCAAACGCACGGCGGCGCATGATCCGCAAAACGGAAAGCCCTCGCCGGCACCATCCTCGGAGTCCACATACGTGTTTGATTTTGCAGCTGTTTCAGTATAGCATATGGTTTTCCCGCAGGCAAGCGGTTTTTCCAAAAAAATGCGGAAAACCGTGAATATTTACTCTCTGCGCAGCGCCTCGATCGGGTCAAGGTTCGCCGCCTTGATGGACGGCAGCAGACCGAACACGATACCGATCAGCATGGAAAACAGCACCGCCACTGCGGAGGCAGGCACGCTGATCGAAACCGCCACCCCGGAAATCCGGTTGATGACCTGCGCCATGCCGATGCCGGTCGCCACGCCGATGATGCCGCCGATGCTGGTCAGCACCGCGGCCTCGGTCAGAAACTGTCCGAGAATGAAGCCTTTCTTGGCTCCGATTGCCTTTTTCAGGCCGATCTCACTGGTCCGCTCGGTGACGGACACAAGCATGATATTCATAACGCCGATGCCGCCGACCAGCAGGGAAATGCTGGCGATCCAGATGAGCTGGTTGTTGGTGGCCGCGCTCAGATCCTGCAGTTGCTGCGCCTGCTCCAGAATGTTGTCGGCTCGGTATTTGACCTCGGTCTGCGAGGAGGAAATCGTTTTGTTCAGGATATCCGCGGTCTTCTGCCCCGCATCCTCCATGTCGTCCGTGCTGACCGCGCGCACGATGACGCTGTCCGGCTCGTCATAATTGTAGACGATCGGCCAGGAGGCCTTCGGCATGTAAATGTAGCCTGAGGATTCATTCGCATACAGGTAGTAATCCTCAACCGACGAAATGACAGGCTCGAAGTGCCGCGCCAGCTCCACGACGCCCACCACGGTAAACGGCGTCTTACTGATCTCGATGGTCTTGCCGATCGGGCTCGTGTCCGGGAACAGATTGTCCGCGGCCGTCTTGTCGAGAATCAGTACCTTGCGGAATTTTTTGTAATCGTCCTCGATAAAATTGCGCCCCTTGCGGATCGTGTAGCCCGCCGTCGCAAAATAATTGGTATCGATGCCGCGCATGCTCACGCCGGACAGGCTTTCGTTCTGATAATAAACGCTGTCCCCGCCCATGCGGTAATTATACCGGGTCACATTCTCCACGGAGTCCAGCGCGCGGATTTCGTCGCAGACTTCGTCGCTGACCTGCGGGATGCCGAACGGAATATCCGAGGAGGAATAAATCCAGTACGTCTGGCCGTTCTGCACCAGGCCGATTTCCACGGTATTGTTGCCGGAACCGATCAGGTTGTTTTTGATTTCCTCATTCGTCCCCTTAATGGTGGAGACAATCGAAATAATGGAGGCAATACCGATAATAATGCCGAGCATCGTGAGAAACGAGCGCATTTTATGCGACCAGATTCCCTGAAACGATAATCTTATGTTTTCAAGCAAATCTCCACACCTCCATGTTATCCATAGACTCCCTGATTCAGAATATCCACTTCCTTGGTAGCCGCGCCTTCCACCACGTTCTTCCCGTACGGGAAAGCGATTCTGTCGTCCAGGGTCAGGCCGTCGACCACCTCGATCGCATAAGAATACATGAGCTTGCCCGTCTTTATGTAACGCTTGGTGAGCTTTCCATCCTCGCCCTGCGCGTATACATACGACCTGCCGTCGTTCTCCGTGCGGACCATATATTTTTCAAGGTAAATGGAATCAAAATCCGTATCCATCGACTCGGACAGATGCAGCTCCGCCTCGCCTTCCTCGACCTCCGAATCCTCGTCGAGCAGCGCATAGAACGAATAGTAGGAAGCGTTGGAATTGCTGTCCATGCCCCATACGTTGTTGGCGCCGTTCGGATCCGGATAATCGGAAATCTCCTTGATCTGCGCGGTAAAGCTCTCGCCGGTGCTCGTGATCATGCCGGAAATGCTGTCGCCCACGTTGATCTGCTCCAGCTCCAGCTCGCTCATCACGCCCTTTGCATAAAGGCCGGTCGCGCTTGCCACTTTCACGAAGTATTCGTCGTCGGACTCGCCGTTTTCATCGCCGATGCTGAGCACCGTGCCGTTCAGGGAGCTCCTGACCACCTTGCCGTCCACCACGCGCTGCTTCGCCTTTAAGGACAGCTCCGCCTCGCGGATGTCCAGCGAACAGCTCTTGATCTGGCGCTCCGTGTCCTCGATCAGCTCCTGCAGCTCCTCCGCCGTGTAGCCTGAACCGAAATCATCAAAACCGCCGAAATCATCAAAGCCGCCGAAATCCGGGAATTCGGTCTCCGTCTCCGGCTCCTGCGGTTCGCCCCAGAGGCCGTACTGGTAGAAGCTGTTGATCACATCCGGATAATACTGCTGTACCAGCTCTTTCTGCGTATCCGTCAGTTCCTCGTAAGCGGCCAGCATATCCTCCACGATGGAGCGGAGTTTCTTTTCCTTCGCATCCTCGCCCTGCGACAGATATTTCATGTACAGCAGATACACCCCGCGCGACGCGAGCAGGTCGCCCATGGTCGGCACGTCCGAGGACTGCAGCAGCTGTTCCTCCAGCCACTCCGCCTCCATCTCCGTCTGCCAGTTCGCTCCGAGCGAATTGTATGCGTTCAGAGCCTTCTTATAAAATGCCCTGGCCTCTTTAAAGGTCTCATATTGATCCAGCGTGTCGCTCATGGCCTTGTCAAACATCCCGCGCACATAGCGCATGCAGAGCCGCTTGTAAGCCTGCTCAAGCTCCGCCGAGGTATCTGCCCGCCCGCTCTGCTCCAGGTACTGCCTGATCTCCGGCTTCAGCTGATACTGATCCATCGCCGCCGCGGCCTGCGCATCCAGCGTGCCCAGCCACGTCTGATAATAGGCGATCGCGGCCTCCAGCTCAGACAGGAAATTCCTCTGCTGCGCCGCCAAACTGTCCTGCGCATTTTCCGCCAGCAGCCCGTTCGCCGTCTGCAGGAAGGTATCCACATAGGAAGCAAGCTCCGAATCCGGCTCACCGGTATTGTCGCCGCCATCGCCGGTACCGCCGCCACCACCGCTTCCCGATCCGTCGTCCGGACCGGCAGGGGGAAGATCCGTCCATATGCCGAGGGTTCTGAGCTCTGTGGCCGCCTCCGCATAATTCTGCTCAAAATAACTCCGCGCATTGGCGTAATCACCCAGCGCCGCATAGGCTGCCTGCAATTCTCCCATCACAGTTGCCTGGGACTCTTCTGTGATTCCTTCCGTATTCTTAATAACCAAATATTCCTGATAAGTCAGGTACAGCTTCTGCGCTGCCAGCTGATCGCCCCTGGTGAATCCGGACGGTGCAATCGGAGACTGACTCTCCAGCTGCCCCTGCCAGTCGCCAAGCGCTCCGTAAGCGTCCAGCGCACTCTGGCAAAGCGCTGCCGCAAAGCGGTACGTTTCGGCGGTCTGCGGCTCTGAAGCCGCAAGGACTGTGCTGATTTTACTTTCGGCCAGTTCATACAGTCCGCGGACATAGAGCATGCAAAGATCCTGATATGTTCCTTCCAGCTCGCCAATCTTCGCCGCGCTTCCTGCCAGATATTCCTCCACCTCGGCTTTTAACGGCTGATATGCAGGCATTGTCTCATCAACATTTGTGCCTGTTCCATCCTCTGTGACCTCTGAGCCGCCCGATGCGCTGAGATACTTCTGATAATACCGGATTAAGCCGCTTACCTGTCCCAAAAAGTTCTCGTTAGCCGGTTCACCTTTCTGCAGCAGCTCATTCGCCGCGGAGGAAAATTGCTCCACAACTTTCCCATAATCTTCTGCTGTCGGTTCTTCCGGCGGCACCGGCAGCGGGTCTCCGTAATACTTCGTGACTATTACGTCACACGCCGGCATCGTAAATTCCAGGATAGAAATATTGTCATCCCCCGGATACCGCTCTTTCCGTATTTCAGGCGCCGGATCAGCAGAGGGATCTGACGGAGACGGCGTCACATCCCAGTCCTCGAGTATCCTCCCGCTCACATCCATATTCTCAGCCTGAATCTGGACAACTGCCCCTTCTTCATATTCACCATATGACGTTTCTTCGCCGTTCATTATGACACGATATTTTTGTTTTGCCTCGGTCTCGCCGTTCCCCGTCTCGTCAGTCTCTGACATCGGGATGCCAAGATTCAGTGCTGAGGTGCCCAGCATGGTCGAATACGGAACTCCTTCCGTGTCATCCTCCGATTCCTCTCCCGCCGGGTCGCTGCCGTCGTTCGTCTGGCCGGCAGAGCCGTCCTGCAGCTCACCATCCGGGGCCGTCTCTCCCGCCATGCTGTCGGTCTCCGACTGTTCCGTTTCTTCCGGCTGGCCGTTTTCCATGTTTCCGTTCGCATATTCGTCCACGATGCCCGGTTCATCCCAGCCATTGTCCATCGTCTGGATGTCAGACACAAACGGCTCTCCCGCCGTACCGCCGGCCGGCGTCTCCGTCTGGCCTTCGTCGTCCGGCTCCGCATCCGTCTGCTCCGCGCCGCCGTCCTGCAGCCGCGCCTCCAGTCTGTCCAGATGCTCGATGTTGCTCACCTGCTTCTGGTCCTTCGTCGCCAGGCGGTCATATTCCTTCTGAATCTGCGCCACCGCATCCGCGAGCTCGACGCCCTCCGCGCCTGCCGCCTCGTGAATCAGCAGCTCGACGTACCGCACCTGGAATTTATCCATCAGCTCGCTGCACTGCTGCAGCTGTTCGGCCGCAGCCTCGCCGAGCACCTCGCGCACATCGTCGCGGATGACGTATTCCCGCACTTCCACGGAATTGCCGTTTTCATCCTGCTCCTGCGAGACGCGCTCCTCCGCCAGCTTGTCGCGGTAATAGCGGACCGCCTCATGAATCGGGGCGTCGATATCGGCCGCCCGGACGTCGTCGTAAGCCTCAAACAGGTCGCGGATCGCTTTCACCAGCTCTTCGTAGCTGGCCACGCTTTTCAGCAAAGCGATTTCCTCGGTATTTTCTTCCGCCGTGTCCTTCGGCACGGACGGCACCGTCTCGATCTCATCCACTTCCAGTTCGTCCGAATTTCCGGATGGTTCTTCCACGGGCGGAGTCTGGGAGGTCTCCGGCGCCGGAGTCTCAGGCGTCTGCGGCGCAGAGGTCTGCGGTTCCGAAGTCTGCGGCTCCGACGGAGCCGGCGTATCCGGTGTCTCCTGCGGTGCGGGTATCGTCTCCACGTCCTCGACCGTAAGTCCGCCATCCTCCGCGGGCGGTGCGGACGGCGCTTCGGTCGCGGGAGGCGCTTCATTCGCAGGGGCCGCCTCGGTCACATTTTCCGCAGCCGGCGCGGGCACGTCCGTCGAACCGCCGTCCGCGTTTCCGGTTTCCTCGATGATTTCCAGCTCGTCGGCCGATGCCGTCATGACCGAATCATTGGCCACCAGAGACGCGCTCGCCGGCGTGTTCTTGTATTTTTCCAGATCGCGCTCCAGGCGCGTCATCGTCAGCTCCAGCGTCTGCAGGGAGAGCTGTTCCATTTCCAGCTCCAGCTCCTCCATGGTCATATCATAGGAAAACAGCGGGTCGCCCTCTTTTACCTCGTCGCCTGCCTCCACAAAAATCTCATCAATCTTATATTCGTCGTTGAGCTGTACGTTCTGCGCAACCTGAGAGGTCACGGTGCCGTAAATGGTCTCCTGCATCCCGAAGCCGCCGTAATAGGCATTCATATTGGCCACCGGCGCCACCTCGACCGGAGTCTTCTGGCTCTGCATCGCATAGTAGGCGCCGTAGCCCCCGCCCGCGACCAGAACCGCCGTCACGGCCACGCTGATCAGTACCGTCTTTATTTTCATTGCGCCACCTCTTCTTTCCGCTCCGCGAGCTCGCCGTCGAATATCGTGACGACCCGCTTTGCGCAGCCGGCGATTCCGCTGTCATGTGTGATCATGATCACGGTCACGCCCTCGTCGTTCAGTTTTTCAAACAGTTCCATCACCTGCCGGCTCGATTTGGAGTCAAGCGCTCCGGTCGGCTCATCGGCCAGCAGGACATCCGGTTGGTTTACCATCGCGCGGGCAATCGCCACGCGTTGCTTCTGGCCGCCGGAGAGCTGCGTCGGATTGAAGGTCACACGGTCCTCCAGCCCCACGCGGATCAGGGCTTCCCTGGCCCGCTCCCGTCTCGCCTTTTTGTGCACGCCCGCATAAATCAGCGGCAGCGCCACATTGTCCAGCGCCGTCATGCGCGGCAGAAGCTGAAAGTTCTGGAACACAAACCCCAGTCTGTGCAGGCGGACGTCCGCGAGCTGGCGGTCGCTGAGCCTGAGAATGTCCTGTCCTGCCAGCTCGTAACTGCCGGAGGTCGGACGGTCCAGGCAGCCGATGATGTTCATCAGCGTCGATTTGCCGGAACCGGACGGACCCATGATGGCCACGTACTCTCCCTTCTCCACATGCAGGCAGACATCTTTCAGCACCGGAACGACCAGCTTGCCCTGGATATAGTCTTTATAAATATTATCAAGTTTCAGGATCACAAAAAGCCCTCCCTGTATCCGTTCTCCAGTCTCTCAGGTTTCGTCTTCCGGGAATTCCTCATCCAGCAGCCCGTCGTCCGAATAGTCCTCATTCAGCGGCTCGTCGTCCGAATAATCTTCATCCAGGTATTCCTCGCCGGAGTAATCTTCATCCGAATAATCCTCGTCGGAATAATCATCCACCACGAACTCCTCATCCGAAAAATCATCCTCCACGAATTCGTCATCCGAATAATCGTCCTCCACGAATTCTTCGTCCGGATACTCTTCATCCGGATACTCCTCGTCCAGGAACTCCTCATCCGAGAATCCATCATCCACAGTCATGTCCATGTCCGAGCTGATCGAAGGAATCATCATGCTGTCGTCATTGTAAATCACCGGGTCGCCCTCGGCGATCGTCTCCATCGGGTATGCTATGTAATCATCTGCTCCCAGGCCGTCCGTAACCTCATACTCCATCAGGTCCTCGTCGTACTCGCCGAGCGTAATCTCGTGCTTCTCGATCACGTTCTTCCGGCCTGCCAGCCAGACGTAGGCCTTGTCGTCCTCATGTATAATATAGTAATCTTCCAGCCACAGACCCTCTTTTGTCTCGGTCTGCCCCGCATCCGGCTCCATATACACATGCTGTCCGAGAAGCAGGCCCTCGGAGCTCTCCAGCTCCACATAGAACGCATAATTGGAAGAACCGGCCTCGCCGTAGCCATAGCCGTAATAACCCATGTCGTCGGAATTTTCTTCCGGCGAATCTGTAATCTCGGTAACCGTGCCGCGCCAGGTCAGGCTGTCGTCCAGGCGCGAATGCACCACCATCGGCATGCCGGAGGAAACCAGCGGCATATTCTGCTCATTGAGCGTGCCCTTAATCCGGTAATCGCCGGCCGCAAGGATCGTGATATAGGCGGAGTCGCCCGAGGAACTGTAGGAGCTGTCCGAATTCGGGTCCGCGATCTTCTGCACGATGCCGGCCATCTCCGCCGTCACAACGGAATCCGCAATCGTCTCCTCGAGCTGCTCGATCTCCAGCTGGTTCGTCTTGATATCGTACTCGCTGCGCTTGATGTCGTTCTGCGCGGTCAGGATGTTGGTCGTGATCATCAGCTGATCCTCGGAGTCCGCATTCGCGCGCTCTTTCTCGTACTCCGCGATCTCCTGCTTGGAAACCTCAATGTCTCCCTCGGCCTTCTCGATATCGATCTGCGCCTGCGCCAGCTTATCCTCATCATCCTGCGTCTCATACGAAAACAGACGCTGCCCCTCCTGAACCTCGTCTCCCTCTTTGACGAAGCACTCCTTGACCGTGCGATCGCTCTCCAGCTTCACCTCAAGCGTCGCCTGCGGCTCCACCTCGCCGCCGAAGCGCTCGAGCAGGCCGGTACCCGCGCCGTAGCCGGTAATCTCGGAAATCTTATTTACATAAACTGCGTTCTCATCCGTCGAGGACACGCGCTCCGCGTCGCCCTGATTTGCCTGATACCAGCGGTAGCCCGCGTATCCGCCGCCTCCCAGGATGCCAAGAACCAGCAGGGTAATCAAAAATTTTTTCATTCCAGTGCTCCCCTTTATGTAATCAAATTCGTTTGCTGCTAACACTATACCACATCTTGCTTTAAAAAAAATAGTTTTTTTCTTAATACTTCATGAACTTTGAAATTTCGGAAACCCGCATAAAATAAGAGTTTACAGCAAATTTGTGACTTTTCTGTGTCTATTGGTAATGAATGGAAAAAGGGGTCTGCGAAGGTGCAAACCCCTAAAAGCTTACTTTATGATGGAAGAAAAACCGGCTTTTTCCAACTTTGTAACGAGGTTCTCGGCGTTCTTTTTACTCTCAAATACGCCGCACTGCGCCTTGTACTGGCCCGCCTCGCCCTTGATGATTGCATCAAACCCGGCCGCCTTGATTTTGTCCGCCAGCCTGTCCGCGTTTTGCGAGCTCGTAAAGCTTCCAGCCTGCACGATGTAATTATTTTTGACCGGCTCCTCTTTTTTCGCACCTTTCTCACGGATAATGTATGCAACTTTTCGGCTCCCGTACTGCCCCTTGCCGTGCCAGCTTTTATATACAGCGCCCTCACCGGAACCATTGCAGTACGCATGACCGGCGTCATACCATTTACTGCCGCCAGCATAGATATTCGTGTGCTGTAAGTCCATGTACGTCACTACATCGCCAGGGCGTAACGTTCCGTCAGATATAAGCTGATTCACGGTCTTATTTCCAATGCGGATAACATCGCACGATTTCCTGACCGCCTTTTCAGTTGCGCTTGACCAAGAAATGGAACCGTCCGAATTCCCGTAAAAAATGCCCGTGTCCTGCGGAATTAGCTCGGCTTCTTTCAGCGCCCACCTTGCCAGCAGCGCGCAGTTGCAGGAATGCTTGCCCTTTGATAGTGCCTTGCTCCACTGTTCCTCGAGGTATTTGCTCGGATTATGATACGTCCACGAACGGCCGGCCGTAATATCGGCCATAAGCTGTTTCTGAAATTTTTTGCATTGTTTGATAACTTTGTTCACTGCCGTCTCTTCCTTATTATTGATTTCATAGACAACCTTACCATCCTCATCAAAAACCTTGTATTCCGGGTTTTCATCCACCTTTTCCTTTGCCTTTTCCAAGTCATGGTATGCGCCGAGCTGTCCGTCCATCGTTTTGCCCCATGATTTACGAACACGGTACCATGGTTCATCTGTCTTTGGCAAAATATCGCCGCCAGTGTCCGAGGAAAACTCGATGCCTTGGTCATATTGGAACAGGTTCCAGCGTTCAACCAGATTCACAAGTTTCGACACGTAATTTACATCGGTCGCATAGCCGCCATCCTTGATAATCTGAATAGCCTTTTTGTAATCCGTCTGCTTGTTTATGTTCGGATATCGCTTTTTGCTCCCGTTCATCGCGCCGATAAAATATGCCGCCCGGTCGGCAATGGAGTCTTCACAACACGGGTACTTGCGGAAATCAGCCGTGACCGTGTATTCCTGACCGCTTGCAGTCTGTTCTTTGGTCTGCTTTGTGTACTTACTCTTGCCGTCCCACACGGAATCTTCCCACGTATTTCCGGACAGCGAACACTTCATACCATGTAAGTTGTTCGCGAACTCTGCAAGGTCTGTTGTGCCGTAACCGCTCTCAAGGCAGAACTGCGCCAAACCTACACTTGCGAGCATACCGGTCTTCTTCATATTCTCCTGATAAAGCGGAGCTATCTTCTTTATGCGCTCGGCTTCGGACAGTCCGCGCAGGGCGGATGCTTGGAAACCATGCGCTTCGACCGTGTAAACCTGCTTTCCATCCTCGTCGTAAACAGAATATCCCGGCAGACAAGCCTTTTTCGCATTTTCGAACACGGTGTATGCGCCAATCTGCGACTGCACGTCCGTCCAAGATTTACGGACACGGTACAGCTTTTCCACCTCTGGCTGTACGGGGGCTTGTCCATTCATAGCCTTAACCACATCCGCGCGAAACTTATCCATCGTCAAGCCGAACCTGTCCCAAACGTGCGTCGGGTCAACATGAGCAGTCGATAATCCGGCACGCCTGCCCTCGTCGTGAGAAGAAATCAGGTACAAGCCGGAGTCAAGTTTATCCGTTGGATTCCAACCGTACCGCTTGCAAATGTCCGTGCACAGCTCGACCGCTGTATTGTAGCCACGCATGATGTCAGCCTTGAATTTCTCTGCATTCGAGACGGTATAATTTGCGCCAGACGTGTACTTGATATAATCGGATTCGCAAATCTCGAATGTAATCAGATTTTTGTTGCCGTAGCCGCCATCTGCCCATGTATACACATCTTCCGGTAGACATTGCAGTACCTTTCCCGGTGTGTCGCAATCGACTATGTACGTCACGCAGGCACTCACTGCCGCCTGATTCCAGTAATCTGCAACTGACTGTGCCGTACCTTGTCCCGTTCCGATGGTGTGCAACTGTATGCCGATGGGCGTACGCTTTTTGTTCTGCTGATAACAGCGGTTTTTGGTCAAATAGTTTTTGATGATGTTCATTTAATCAGTCCTTTCTTATACTACTACATGCCACAGCGCCTCTGTTCCAACCGCACCCGGCTCCCAGACGTTGTTATCAATGTCAGATTCCCACGTCTGGCCTTTATGCGTCACCTTGTCGCCCTTGTGGTACGGATTTGTGCTGCCAGGCTGTTTCCATGGCAATATTTCGCCCGGAGCTGTAAGAATCTCTGCCCACAGGGACGGCGCGGCGTCTGGCGTCCATTCGGTCTGTGCAGTATGGTCACTCAGGCATTTATATAGCTTGTCCTCATGCCGCACCCGGTCGCCAGTTTTATATATGCTGTTGTCACGCCACACCGGATACAACTCTTTGACATTCGCGGCCTGCTCGTCTGACAGGTACGTGATCGCCATCGCCACGTATGCCTGTTTCATTTCTTCCGGCGTCCGCTCCCGCAGGCCAAACGTCACTGCAAGGCCGCCATCCTTTTTCTCGGCCACCCGGAATTTCGGTTCGATCGTGGTCATATTGGTATAGATACCGATCACGTTGCGGCTTTCCGCGCCATCATCATCTACAATGACCGTTTCCGGGCCGACCACCTTTATCTCGGCAAGGTTTTCGACCGTGAGCTTTCCGGCCAGCTCCGCCAAGGCATCATAGTCGGCAACGTCCGTCGTGATGCCTGACAGCCCGGCCCCTCTGCGGATTTCAATTTCTGTTCCGTCTTTTAAAATAATTTTATCCATGTTTCTTTTCCCCTTTCTGGTTTTGGTGGATTGTTTTTGGGTTACATATTTTTGCGCTGGTTCGGCGCGATGTTAATTAACTAAACACGAGAACGACTATTCATCAAAAGAAAAAGGTGTTTAGTAATGTAAAAACGACAATCGGTTCCGGTTTAAATTTATATTATACAGAGTTATGTAAATTAACTGAACTAGATTTAACTAGAGATAAAATAATATCGGTTATTCCTGGCGATTGGAGCGGCGCTGAGTCGATATATACGTTAGCAATTGCTAATAATGCCATATATCTTCAGACTTATGGAAGCTCCAGCATTGTTAATGTTGAAATAATTGTTGTATATAAAGATTAATGGTATAAGCCGTATTATATTTTTATTAACCAACCATTTTTACCCAAGTAATATTTTTTGAGCCGTAGACCCATCCAAAATAAACAGATTTCATTTTACCTGAAAGATAAAGGATAGCTTGATCATCGCTTGAACTTGTTTTAATAACCGTGATTTTTCCGTCGTTCGCTTCTGGTGGCCTGTCAGTCAGTTTAACGGATTCGGTTGTACCAAGAGCATATATTCCAATTGGCAAATCAACGATTTTTGTAATACTAGATGGTAACGTGTAATAACAATCCATTTTATTTAAAAGAGAACTTTCAGTTCTCGTGTTTAGTTCATCAACGGCCCCCTGCAACTGCTTACCCATCGCGGCAGAAAGAGCTTTATTCCCATCGGTGGAAAGCAGGTTATTCACTACATCCGACACATTCAGCTTGTCCCGCATCAACGCCGCCAGCGCGCCGGTGACCGTCGCATCGCCGATCTCGGATATATCATTGTTGCCAATCAACTTCCAAAGATATCTTACGTTTTTGGCCATCGTGGATAGCTTGTTAAAGAGAGACTTGTGCTTTTCACCACTCTGAATGACCGGCACCAAAGACCATTCCGTAGGCGTTTCAGCATCCCCACTGTCAAACGTAACCGTATTTTCCGCAGTATCACCACTTGCCGCCGCATTTGCTTTATCCGCCGCATCAAGGGCTTTCTGTGTTGCTTCATCTGCCGCCTGTTTGGATGCATTTGCGCTTGTTACTGCCGTATTTACATCGCTCTGCGCCTGTTGGACAAAATCAGACGTTGTTTTCTGCGTTTCAGTAATTAAACTATCAATCTCCTGCCCTTTTTGCTCAACAAACGTCTCTGCCGCGTTCTTTGCGTCAAGCGCATCTTGAATTGCATCCTTAATGTCCTGCGTGAACTGACTGCGGATTTCCTCTGATTCTGCCGCCAATTCGCGCTCAAAGTCCGCGTATGTAGTCAGTCGCTTGACAATTCCGGGCGTAAAACATACGTACACGCTTCGTCCGTCGCTGACTGCCGGGTCTCCGGAGACAACGCAGGCTAATTCAGCCGTGACCATTTTTTCGGGTTTGAAATCTGCATATGCACCGTATCGTATTTGTTTTGCCATTACCAATCGCCTCCAATCAACATTTCAAGTCTTTCAATACGCGCCTCTAAGTCAGATATTTTCTTGTTTTTCTCGTTTATAATATCCATCATCTCCTGCATGCCTTTCACTATATATCCAGTAAGATAAAACACATCTACGGACTTAATATCCATATTGCCGTTATCATTGTATCCACCTCCTATTGCAAATTTGGGGTCAATTTTTTCAAGTTCATCAGCGACAAAGCCAAGAGCTTGATGCTCATCTGTATCTTTCCAATCAAATTCGTACATTGGAATTTGCTTAATGATATTTAGGGCGTTTGCTTTGGCTTTGCATATATTTTTCTTGAGTCTGATATCAGAAGAACTAACTTGGTAGTGATAATCCCCATTCCATCCGCTTACTTTAATTCCGCCGCTCCGCATTTCTATATAGTTAATTGAATATACGTTATCTGTGCCGATTGGAACACGCAATGCTGTGCTGTCCATATTGTTGCAAACAAATCTTCCAGCTAATTCGCAATAGCTACTGTCGATTTTTAACGTTCCTCCATATGCTATAATTTCTTTGGTTGAAACGCCTCCCTCCGCAACGGTAACTCCACCGTCATAAACAAATACGCCGTCATAAAATATATTGCGTTGCGTAATCCCACTTGGATTTGCCCCAAAATTTATTGTATATGCGGAATTTACTGCAAGACCTGTGGCTGTGCTGTTTCCAAAACCAATATATTTCATCGGTGTTTCGTTGTAAAAAATAATACCAGGAATGTTCTGGCCCAAATATGCAGGGGTAATACGCAAGCATATTTTTCCATTCCATGAATTTTCAGAAACGTCGATAAAATCAAGTCTTCCAGATGTTAGAACAACTTTGTTTGTTCCAGATTGAGACACGATGGATTTGCTATTGGAATTTAGCTGCATAAATCCAGTATCATCTTCGTATTTAAGCGAGTTCGTCTGTATTTCCCAATTCGCAATTCTACCTTTTAAAGCATTAATTTCTCCGCCGAAATATGCATTTCCATTTCCGTCTATACTAAATTGCCTGCTTCTTATTAACCCATTAACAAGGTCTAGCATAAATCCGGTTTTTGCGAAATTTCCGCTTTCATAAGCATAGTTAGTGGATTTAAGCAAGCCGGTAATTATATAAGCAGCATCAATTCCTACCGTATAAATACGGTCAAGAATAGCCATTCCAGTAACGTCTATTCCGTAAGGATATGACCTACCGCCGTCTGTTGATATTGCAAAAGCATTTGCGGTCAGTTTCCAAATAACCATGGACTCTTCCCGAGATGGTTTGTCATGCATATAGTAAATGAAACTGCCATCTGCCTGCGGTTCCGTAGTCATAAATAGGCCGCCGCTTTGCGAAAGCTCCTTTGCCAATTCCTCAATAGCACGTTCCCTGTCTGTTTTTTCGCGCTCAAACATGTAACGTGCTTCTACAATAGCCCTTGTTTCATTACTGTAATATTTACTGCTGTTGCGAATAGGGCTGTCAGCGGAGCATTTTAAGGACGTAAAGCCATAATAATTAAAATTAACATCTGTTAATACCGTCTGGTACGATCTGCCTAAACGGTCGACCAGATAGGCCAAGTCCATAAATTCTGCCATCGGGTACGCTATGTGATTACCAGAAAACGGCCGAAATCTAAGGCCGACGATAGATTGACCGATAAGACGAATAGCTTCATCTTCTTCCCCGGCCGCAAGCTGGTTTTCCAGTGAAAGAACATAGCCTTCTTCACCAAACAGATGCACAACCTCATTATTGTTTTCATCGGTACTTGTTATTTGCACGCCAGTAATAACAACATCGTCACTTTCCACCGTTATTCCAGGCTCAAAGTTGTACAAAAAATGTACTCGGTCTAAATCCGAAAAAACAGGGTCTTCTACATCCCCAACATCCCACGGCTCAAATACACCGCCATTTGTATTATCGCCAGTCAGGTAACGTTCTTCGGAAAGGTTATCGAAAATGCCGCCATACTCTCCACTCATCGTTTCAAACTCAGAGAAATCATATGGCTTTATCATCAGCCTGTTGTATTCGTCGAATACAGCGTTGCCGCCCGCTATCATGGCAACCATGCCGATAAACTGGCGGTGCGTAATATCTTTCGGTGCCGTATTGATAACATAATTGTCGTTAGGAAAACTTGTGGTCCGCAAAGATATTCCACATTTCCCGCAACTTTCCCTTAACGCCTCTCCGGCGGAAACCGGAAACGCCAGTGATGTGCTGTAAGGAATATCCGTTTTATAGCTATCATCCATCGCCGTGATAGAAATGGTCGTTCCGTAGTTTTCCGGTGTAATGACAGTAAACGTTCCGATGTTTAATGTTTCGGTCGTTCCATCGTCAAGGTCGAATTTCGTCTGCAAGAATATCCGCGCACCATAAAACGCATAGCTTGACCAACGATCATCATCATTCATTAGCGAGATTGTGATCCGTTTCGCCGCCAGTATGCCAAGTGGGAAAGAGCTGCTTTCTGCACTTTCCGTGATGGAGTTGCCGGATAAAATGAAATCTTCCTTGTTTAATGCTTTTTGAACACCGTCAGCGAATGTTATTTCGGCTACAGCATAGAAATCCCGGCGGGTGCGCATCGTCTCTATGTATTTGTTGCTTACATTCCTCATATCGGATTCACCCCCACAAGATTAAAAGACAGCGAATCAAGATATTCCTCATTTTCCTCAAGGGAGCCAATAGACAAGCTCCCCTGACCGATGTAAAAAGTATCGTCACGCCACGCGCCATAAAACAAACTGAAACAATGTAGCGTGACGTTCCCACCCTTTGCGATAAGGCGTAAAATCTTTGTCGCGTCCTTTTGGGAAATATGCGTGTACGTAAATCCAAACTTTTCCACCGTAAACATCGGTGTAAAATGCCCGACGCCAGTCTGCACGCGCGTGCTATCTTCGGTGTAAGTTGTCTCAAAGTCGTATGCAACGCCCTCATCCGGCTGGCATATTTCATTTCCATTGATTCTTATCTTGTCCTGTGCCATGTTATCACCTACGCCATTTCAAACGGATTCCTGCCGCTTATCATCTGCTTTAACTTCGCTTCTGTAATAACCGATTCAAACACTTGCCGACTGTCCAGAATAACGGGAATGCGAATGGTTACGTTTTGCGCGCTTCTGTCGTTTTTTTTCAACGCATTTGTTACCGCCTGCTCGATTGAAGACAATGGGGCTTCGATATTCGTTCCACGCTTCTGGTCACCCAATACCGCCAAAAATGGAGCGTTAGGCGGGATAACTGCGCCGGTCGCTAAATAAGGTATCCGAGTCGTCGGTATTGGAGGTAAGGCCGAAACTGATGCTGGTGACGGAGTCACAGGGTATGAATACCCTAAGCTAATACCCCTACCGCTTACCATATTCCCTATTGCAGAAGAAACTGACGATGCCGTAGATTTCACTCTATCCCATACGCTTGAAAGCAATGAACCAACTTTTCCAAGTATGGAAGATGCGGCAGAATGAATGCCATTAAAGGCAGTTTCAAACGCGCTTTTTATATTTGCTCCAACCGTCTTGGCTATTGATAACATATTTGCTGTTTTTTGGCTAAAAACACTTTTTATTTTTGACCAAGCAGTGGATGTTAAGCTTTTTACGTTGTTCCAAGCAGTTGTAATCGTAGATTTTATTTCGTTAAATTTAGAAGTTGCTGTTGATTTTAAATTATTCCATATCGTTGTAACTGCATTTTTTATTCCATTCCATACAGAGGAAGTTTTTGTTTTTACTGATTCCCATGTATTCGTAATGGCTGTTTTGATATTACCAAAAACAGATGCAGCGGACGTTTTCAAATTATTCCATGTTTTTGTGATGGTTGTTTTTATGTCATTCCAAATGTTGGTGGTTTTTGTTTTAAGATTGTCCCATGCCGTAGAAATAGACGTTTTTATCCCGTTGAATACTGCCACTGCATTTGTTTTAATTCCACTCCATACTGTTGAGAGCGTTGTTTTTATGCTATTCCATACCGATGATGTCTTAGTTTTTATTGCATCCCATGCTTTTGAGATTTCAAACTTTATATCTTCCCACTTTGAAACAACCCAGTCTTTTAATTTTCCAGCCGCCTCCACAACTTTATCCCAGTTTGCTATCAGAAGAACACCTGCCGCTATGACGGAAGCTATTATTGATACAATTCCGCCTATTTTTAAAGCAAGCATTCCTATTCCAGCAGCAGCGCCACTTGCTCCGGCAGCAAGGCCGCCACTTCCACTAAAAAATGTAATCAGCTTTGCAATCGCAAGAGATATTTGAGCAATCTTGGACACAATTTCCCCAGCCGCAAACGCTATAAGAAGCGCCTTTCCTATTGCAACAATAACTTCTTCATGCTGGCTCAAAAAGTTAAAAAACTCTGATAATTTTGTAATAATTGCTGGCAATGCTTCTTCCAACAAATACTTCGCAGTTGGTAGGATATAGTTTACATATATATTTTTCAGGACATTGCCAATGGTGTCTAAAAGTGGAGAAATAGACGCCATAAGCTTTGCTATAGCATCTAACAGAGGATAAAAATTTAGCTTCGCCGCCCATTCTGCGGTTGCCCCTGTAATATCCTTAATGAATGTTAGAATACTATTTACAGACTTTAATATTCCAGTCCATATACGATCTCCAACCGAAAGCCTGTTCCAAGCTGTCTTTAAACGATCTGCAATGTTCCCTATGATTTTCCATACATTAGTCGCAATCTGTAAAATGTTTTTCCAGATTTCGACTCCTATTCCATTACTGAAAACACGCACAAATGAATCTCCTATGTCAGCAAGCAGATTATTTATATTTGTTAATGCCTCGTACATGGCGGTAATAAGATCAAATCCCGCTCCACTGTTCCATGCTTCTGTAAAGGCCGTAGCGATTGAAGCTATAACGTCTAAGAAAGAACGCAAAAGATTTAATAAACTTTCTACGTATGCTTGCCCGGTTCCGTTTGTCCAGACCTCAAGCCAAGTTTTCCCAACGGCAGCAATCGCATCTTTTAATGCCTCAAATGCTTTTTTTGCAGAATCAATAACTCCCTGGCCTTTGTTGTCCCATGCCTTTTTAAAAACATCAAATATGTCAGAAAAGATTCCTTTTAATTTGTCGGCAATTCCGGTAAAGAGTTCCGGTATGGAGTCTTCAACAAAAGAAATTCCTCCTCCACCGGCTCCACCGCCGCCTCCGCCACCGCCTCCATCACCGCCAGAGCCATCATCCTTGCTCTCCCAACGGCGAATCTCATCGAGGCCGGACAAATAATCATCATTTTCCTTCTTCGCTTTTTTGGTTTCTTTCGCAGCATCTTTTGTGGCTGACGCAGTTTTTTGTGTAGCCGATGCCGCTCGTTCCGTAGTGGACGCGAGCGTTCCTATCTGCACAGCGGAGTTTTTAGCCGCCGCGCCGATTGTGCTAATTGCGGTGCCAGTTCCGCTTATGGTTGATGCCGCACCTGCTACAGCGCGCATATATGTACCACGCCCGGACAGTGCCGCAAAGAACATACCTATTGCGGTTATAGCATCCGCAAGCATTTCAATCAGCTTTGTGATAATGGGTGCTATCGTGTTAAGCACCGGTTCAAAAGCTGTTGCCAGAGAGCCTTTCAGTCTGTTCAGTTCAGAAGACATCGAAGATATGTTCGCTTTAGTCTCGCTTGAATATTGAGCAAGCGTTGACAGGCTATCTTTTATCGTGCTTCTCAGCCGATTGAACAGCGTATACAGCGACCGGATGCCAAGCGAATATTTAAGCATTGTCTTGAGGCTTGAGCCGAATGACCTGTTTGCGCTGTTTGTGGACTTATTCAGCCCGAACATAGCAGAGCCGAGCTTTTTTATCCCGGACAGCATCGC
>CANRIG010000006.1 GCA_947630595.1 uncultured Lachnospiraceae bacterium
TTTTGCAGATTTCCCTTAAAATCAAGGTTTTTATTATATTTTGCAACAAAAAAACAGGTAGCTTTTGACACTACCGTCTGCGGTTGGGAGGAAAAAGAATGGAAGCATTGAAGAAAAGTCCGATCGTCAAGGCGGTCGGCCTGAACAGGATTCTGCTGGTGTGCGTGCTGCTGGTCATGTACGGCGCGTTCGCCGTCATCAGTCCTACGTTTCTCAGCTATTCGCGTATTCTCAGCGCGTTGAACTACGCGTATTTCCTGGGCTTTCTGTCGCTGGGCGTGACGTTTGTGATCGCGACCGGGGGCATCGATTTCTCGATCGGCCCGGTGATGTTCTGCTGCGCGCTGGTATCGGGCTACTGCCTGACGAGCTACGGCGTGCCGATGCCGGCGGCGATGGTGATCAGTATTGCGGTAGGCTTTGTGTTCGGGTGCTTCAACGGCTATCTGGTCGCCTACTGGGATATCCCGCCGTTTATCGTCTCGATGGCGAGCATGAATATCGCCAAGGGCGTCGCGTCTGTGTTTACCAAGACCCAGTCCGTGAGCTGGCCGCGCTCGGACGCGCCGGGCGGCTGGTACCGCAAGCTGACCAGCGTCGGCAGCATTCCGGTGGGCCTGATCATCTTTCTGGTGGTGGCGGTGATCTGCGCGATTATTCTGAACAAAACCAAAATCGGACGCTACATCATGTGCCTTGGCAGCAACAAGGAGGCCGTGCGGCTCTCCGGCGTCAATGTCAGACGGTGGCAGATGTCGGCTTACGTGATCTGCGGCACGCTGGTGGGCGTGGCGGCGCTGTTTTACGTGGCGGCCTACACGACGGTGCAGCCCGGCTACGGCGACCAGTATAATAATGAGGCGATTGCGGGCTGCGTGATGGGAGGCACTTCCATGGCGGGCGGCCTGGCCTCGATCAGCGGCACCGTGATCGGCGTGTTCATCATCGCGATTCTGCAGGAGGGTATTCTGGCGCTCGGCCTGAATAAAAACTACCAGCTGATTATCACAGGTATCATCGTGATCGTCGCCGTCTACTTCGACGTGCTCGGCAGACGCCGCAAGAACTGATACGGAAAGGCTAAGGTGAGAAGAATGGGCGAAGTTATCCTGACGATGAAAGGAATCGACAAAACGTTCCCCGGCGTTCACGCGCTGGATCATGTAGACCTTGAAGTACGCAGGGGCGAGGTTCACGCGCTGATGGGCGAGAACGGCGCCGGCAAGTCGACGCTGATGAAGGTGCTGACGGGCATTTATACCAAGGATGCCGGGACGATTACCTACGAGGGCCGCGAGGTGGAGTTTCACAGCGCCAGAGAGGCGCAGGACGCCGGCGTGGTGATCGTGCACCAGGAGCTGAACATGCTGGGCCACCTGACGGTCGCGCAGAATATTTTCATCGGCCGCGAGTTCAAAAAGGGCATCCGCATCGATGACAAAAAGATGAACGAAGAGGCGAAGAAGCTGTTTGACCGGCTTCATATCGATATCGACCCGATGGAGACGATGAGCAACCTGACCGTCGGCAAGCAGCAGATGTGCGAGATCGCCAAGGCGATTTCCCATGAGGCGAAGGTGATCATTTTCGACGAGCCGTCGGCGGCGCTGACGGAGGCGGAGATCGAGGAGCTGTTCAAGATCATCCGCGACCTGCGGAAGCAGCAGCTCGGCATCGTGTATATCTCGCACCGCATGGACGAGATCAAGGTCATCACCGACCGCGTGACGGTCATGCGCGACGGCACCTACGTGGGGACGCTGATCACGAACGAATGCACGAAAAACGATATCATCAACATGATGGTGGGCCGCGTGATTTACGAGGAACCCAAGACGCACAGCATGGTGCCGAAGGACGCGCCGGTGGTGCTGAAGGTCGAGGGGCTCAACGCGGGCAAGATGGTGCAGAACGTCAGCTTTGAGCTGCGCAGGGGCGAGATCCTCGGGTTTTCCGGCCTGATGGGCGCGGGGCGCACCGAGACGGCGCGCGCGATCTTCGGCGCAGACCCCAAGCAGAGCGGTACGATCTACGTCAACGGCGAGAAGGTCACGATCAGCAATCCGGAGGACGCGGTAAAGCACGGCATCGGCTATCTCTCCGAGGACCGCAAGCGCTACGGCATCGTGGTGCAGAAGACGGTGGCGGAGAACACGACGCTGGCGACGCTGAAGGAGTACCTGAACGGCATCTTCATCAACAAGCGCAGGGAAAATCAGGTCACGCAGAAGTACATCGATTCCCTGGCGACCAAGACGCCGGGCACGGATCAGCTGGTGGTCAATCTCTCCGGCGGCAACCAGCAGAAGGTGGTTATCGCCAAGTGGCTGACGCGCAACAGCGACATCCTGATTTTCGACGAGCCGACGCGCGGCATCGACGTCGGCGCCAAGAATGAAATATACAAGCTGATGAACAAGCTTGCATCCGAAGGAAAATCAATCATCATGATTTCTTCCGAGATGACCGAAATCCTGCGTATGAGCGACCGCATCATCGTGATGTGCGAGGGCCGGATCACCGGCGAGCTCGACATTGCGGAGGCGACGCAGGAGAATATCATGAATCTCGCGACGAGAGAGATCAGTTAGGGAGGAGGATGAAATCATGGCAGAATCTGCAACGGCAGCGGCGAAGAAAAAGTCGTCGCTGGATAAACTGGGAGGCCAGAAGTTTATCGTGCTTCTGGTGATTATCGGGCTGGCCGTGTTTTTCTCGGTGATGAGTCCGAACTTCAGGAAATATACGACCCTGGTCAGTATTCTTGACTATTCGTATTACATTGTGCTGATGTCGATCGGCGTCACGTTCCCGCTGATCACCGGGGGCGTGGACCTCTCGATCGGCACGGGGCTGATCTGCTATTCCCTGGTCGGCGGCTACCTGATTACGTTTTTCCACTTCCCGGTGTGGGCCGGGATGCTGGTATCGGTCCTGTTCGGCACCGCGATCGGCTGCCTCAACGGCTGTCTGGTGGCGCTCATGGATATTCCGCCGTTTCTGGTGACGCTGTGCACCTGCATGATCACCCGCGGACTGGGCGCGACGATCGTGGGCGGGTTCGGCATCACCTGGCCGACGGCGGCGCAGCCGGGCGGCTGGTTCCGCAACATTTTCAAGATCAGCCTGGATGCGCGCACCAAGATACCGATCGGCATCCTCTGGGTGCTGATTCTGGTGGCGGTGATGTCATTCGTGCTGAACCACACCAAGGTCGGGCGCTACACGATCAGTATCGGCAGTAATAAAGAAGCGGCGCGCCTCTCCGGCGTCAACGTCAAAGCATACCATGTGCTGGCGTACGTGATCTCCGGCACCTTTGCGGGCCTGGCGGCGGTCGCCTACTCAGCGGTGTTCTCGACGGTGCAGCCGGGCACGGGCGCGGGCTTTGAGCTGGAGGCGATCGGCGGCGCCATCATCGGCGGCGTGTCGGCATCCGGCGGCGCGGGCAGCGTGACGGGCTCCCTGCTGGGCGTGTTCGTCATCTGTCTTCTGAAGACCGGGCTTCCGTTTATCGGCCTGCAGGCGAACTGGCAGCAGATCATCACCGGCCTGGTGCTGATCGGCGCGGTGCTGATCGACGTGATCAAGCGCCGGCGGGAAGAAAAGTAACAGCGGTATGCAGTCCACAGCGGACTTCATATAGAAAAAAACATAAGTACAGGAGGGTAAGAAATGAGAAAGAAACTTATGGCAACACTGATGGGAGCTGTAATGGCAGTGACAATGCTCGGCGCAGTGGCATCTGCTGAAGAAGTGACGGCGAACGGCGATTACACGTTTGAGATCATCGTTAAGAGCTATCAGTCTTCTTACTGGCAGGCAGCCGTGAAGGGCATCGATTCCGAGAAAGAAGCGCTTGGCGTTACCGCGAATTCCACGGGTCCGAATGCAGAATCCGACATCGCTGACCAGGTGCAGATGCTCAGAGACGCGATTGCAAAGAAACCGGACGGCATCGGCCTTGCAGCGTGCGACCAGGAAGCGGTTCTTGATCCGCTGCAGGAGGCAATGGACGCGGGCATCCCGGTAGTTCTGTTCGACTCCGGTGTTCCGGATGCTCCGGAAGGCTCCGTGTATTCCACCATCGCTACGGACAACTACGGCGCAGGCGAGACCGCAGCCGAGAATCTGTACGCAGGTCTGAAAGACAAGATCGCAGCGGCAGAGGGCGTGGTCAGAATCGGCGAGGTAAACCAGGAGGCTACTTCCGAGTCCATCACCAGCCGCGGCCTTGGCTTCATCGACAAGTTCACGGAGCTGGCGACTGCTGACGGCAAGAGCGTAGCGGTAATTGGCAACGAGTACTATGTAAGCAACTGCAAGGATGCCGGCGACGAGGCAGCCGCTGACATCATCATCGAGGTAGCGGTTCCGGCGCAGACCACCGTTGAGCTGTGCGCAACCGAGGCTTCCAATATCCTCAACAAAGAAGACCTGATCGGTATCTTCGGTTCCAACCAGGTAGCTGCAGAGGGTATCCTTACCGCAAACGGCAACCTCGGCGTGCTCGGCTGTGATCCGGAGACCACGGTTCTGGCTGCAGGCTTCGACGCAGGCTCCACGATCAAGGGCGCTATCGCTGACGGCACACTGTACGGCGCAGTGACGCAGTCCCCGCTGGCTATGGGCATCACCACCGTTGACGTTCTGACGAAGATCGCAAACGGCGAAGAGGTTGAGGATGTTCCGACCGAGGGTTACTGGTACAACGCAGAGAATATGGAAAGCGACGAGATCGCTCCGAACCTCTACGACTAATTGAAATACGGACAGCGACCACAGACAGAATCAAATGGTCATAAAAACGAGCGAAAAGGGACTGGAATTTCCAGTCCCCTTTCCGTGATACCCACTGCGGCGGGCATAGCCCCGCCGTGCTGAGGAAAGGAGAACAGAGCATATGTTAAAAGGAATTCCCAAAATTCTTTCCCCGGAGCTTCTGATGGTTCTGGATGAGATGGGACACAGCGACCGGATTGTGATTTCGGACGGCAATTTCCCGGCGGAGTCCATGGGACGGGACGCGATTGTCATCCGCATGGACGGGCACGGCGTTCCGGAGATTCTGGACGCCATCCTGAAGCTGTTTCCGCTGGACACCTACGTGGAGCGTCCGGTGAACCTGATGGAGGTCATGCCGGGCGATGATGTGGAGACGCCGATCTGGGAGACCTACAAGGAGATCGTCGCAAAGCATGATGCGCGCGGCGCGGAGGCGATCGGCCACATCGAGCGCTTTCAGTTCTACGAGGAGGCAAAGACGGCTTACGCGATCATCGCCACCGGCGAGAGCGCGCTGTACGCCAACGTAATGCTGCAGAAAGGCGTTGTCACGGAGTAACTGTGACCGGAGACAGAAGCGATGAGAGACAGACGTGATACCAGAGTGATCTGCTTTACCAACAACAAGGGCGGCAGCGGCAAATCCACGGCCTGCGCCAACCTCGGCTATGAGCTGGCGGCCTCCGGCTGCCGCGTGCTGCTGATGGACGGGGACATGCAGCTGAATCTGACGCTGACCTATTTTGACGAGGAGCGGGCGCTGGAGATTGCGCAGGGGCAGCACACCCTTTACGACGCCGTCCGCGGCCGGCAGGATCTGCAGGACTATGTGATTGCGACGCCCTATGAACATCTGGACCTGATCCCGTCCTCGGTGCTGATGAGCCAGATCGAGTACGAGCTGTTTTCCATGACGCGGCGGGAGCTGGTGCTGCGGGAATGCATGCAGGGGCTGCGCCGGTCGGGAACGTACGACTATGTCCTGATCGACGCGCCGCCCACGCTCGGCGCCTGGGTGGTAAACGTGCTGTGCGCGTCGGATGAGATCATCATCCCGGTGGAGGCCTCCCCGTGGGGCCTGTTCGGCCTGGCGAATATGTTTGATTTCCTGGACGGGCTGGGCGGTAAGACGGACGCGCAGGTACTCGGCGTGCTGATCACAAAGGTGGATGAACGAAAGAACTATTACCGGCAGACGCGGGAAATTCTGGCCGGGTATGAGGACATTCACGTTTTTGAGACGGTAATCCATGTGGATTCCGCGGTGGAGTGGTCGCAGGATGTCTCCAGACCGGTGGCGGTCTATAAAAAGAGCGCCCGCAGCGCGGCGGAATTCAGAAAGCTGGCGGAGGAGGTAAGAGAGCATGGCGGTAGGTAAGGGCAGTATGGCGCGGGCATCCCGGGCCGCGAAAAAGGCAGAGGGGGCGCAGGACACGGCAGTAAAGCGCAAAACCGTGCAGAAGACGGCGCAGACCCCGGCCCGGACAGAAAAAAATTTCGTCGCCATAGGCGACGAAATGCCGATTTACTATTACTGATGCGCGAGGTATGTCTTCAGCCGCGGAAGCTGATTGTTCAGAATCAACTCCTGCGGGAAGGAGGCCTCGTGAACAAACGCGGCGGCACAGGTGAAATCGCCGACGTGCCGCACGCCGTGGCTGTCGCTGGACAGAACCAGCGGCGTTTGGTATTTCAGGCAGCAGCGCAGCAGCTCCCGGTAATTGGCGGCGGTATCTCCGCGGTAGCCGTAGGGAGCGAGCGAGGCTTCGTTGACCTCGAGCAGCACGCCGCGCTCGCGGGCGCAGGCGGCGATCTCGTCGTAATCCACCGGAAAGAGCGGATCGTCGCAGTGCCCGAGGATGCGGACGTATGGATTGCGCATGGCGTTTAAGTACGCCTGCGTGTTCTCCTGCCGGGACGCGCCGCGGTAAGTCTGGCGGTGTATGCTGGCGACGGCGTAGTCAAGGCGGGAGAGCAGAGGCTCCTCCAGGTCGACGGTTCCGCCGCTGTCAAGAATATTCAGTTCAATCCCATAATACACTTCGATCCCGAAGCGCCGGCGCGGCGACAGGGCAAGGCTGCGGAAATAGGACGGCGTGCCCGCGCCCGGCGTCGCAGGCCCGTGGTCCGTGATGCCCAGCAGGCGCAGGCCCCTGGCCTGTGCGGCTCTGGCCATGTCCGTGATCGTACATGCGGTGCCGTGGCCGCTGGCGATGGAGTGTGTGTGCAGGTCGGAAAGATAATTCATCGGGAATCCTCTCTCAGTTTGATCGGAATCAATCGTTTTTCCGTTCATGTTTATGATCCTTTCACCGGAATATGAGAATCATTTCATCCGGACAATCATCGGAACAATATCCTTCATCCAGTATGGCAAAAAAATCCCCGAATGTCAACAGAAAACAAAATAATTTCTCGTTCTATCCTCGCCAAATCAAAGGAAAACAAATAAAAATAACATAAAAGCAGGCTCGAAAACCACAAAAAACCATAAAATCCGCTTGACAGTATGTGTGGCATACGGTAAAATTTAGTCAGCAGTGAAAATTCTGATAAAACCAATGCACTGAAGGAGGAGGAAAGCATGGTAAACGAGTTTGAAATCAAAAAACAGATCTGTGAGATCGGCAAGAGAATCTACAACCGCAATATGGTTGCCGCCAACGACGGAAACATTTCCGTGAAGCTGAGCGACGATGAGTTTCTCTGTACGCCGACGGGCGTCTCAAAGGGCTTTATGACTCCCGAATACATCTGCAAGGTGAACGCAAAGGGCGAAGTGATCCAGGCGAATCCGGGATTCCGCCCCTCGTCCGAGATCAAGATGCACATGAGGGTCTACCAGAAACGCCCGGATGTGGGCGCGGTGGTGCACGCGCATCCGGTGTACGCGACGTCCTTTGCCATCGCGGGCATCCCGCTGACGCAGCCGATCATGCCGGAGGCGGTGATCGCGCTCGGCTGCGTGCCGATCGCGGAGTACGGCACGCCGTCCACCAACGAGATTCCGGACAGGCTGGAAAAGTATCTTCCATATTATGACGCGGTTCTGCTGGAGAGCCACGGCGCGCTGACCTGGTCCACCGACCTGTTGGCGGCATACATGAAGATGGAATCCGTTGAATTTTATGCACAGCTCCTCTACCAGTCCAAGGTGCTCGGCGGACCCAAGGAGTTCGACAAGGAGACCGTACAGAAGCTGTACGAGATCCGCAGAAAGATGGGCCTCTCCGGCAAGCATCCGGCGGACCTCTGCCTCAACAAGGGCGGGATCAACTGCCACAACTGCGGCAGCTGCGGTTCCTCCGGTTCCGCTCCGTCGGTAGACGCGGATCTGGTGGCGAATATCACCAGACAGGTCATGGAGCAGCTCGGCATCAAGTGACGCGCTGACGGCGAACGTTTTGGAAAAGTAGCATAAGGAGGACAATTTCATGCCAATCAATGAATCTATGGTACAGGAAATTGTGCAGGAAGTCATGGCAAAGCTGCAGGTCGCGGAGGCACCCGCCGGGAAGCACGGCGTGTTCCGGGACATGAACGACGCCATCGAGGCCGCGAAAAAGGCGGAGCTCGTCGTCAGGAAGATGTCCATGGATCAGCGCGAGAAGATCATCACCGGCATCCGCAGAAAGATCAAAGAAAACGCAGAGCTGCTGGCGCGCATGGGCGTGGAGGAGACCGGGATGGGCAACGTCGGGGACAAAATCCTCAAGCACCATCTGGTCGCGGACAAGACGCCCGGCACCGAGGACATCACGACCACCGCATGGTCGGGCGACCGCGGGCTGACGCTGGTGGAGATGGGGCCGTTTGGCGTGATCGGGGCCATCACTCCCTGCACCAACCCGAGCGAGACCGTGCTCTGCAATACGATCGGGATGCTGGCCGGCGGCAATACCGTGGTGTTCAATCCGCATCCGGCGGCCGTCAAGACCTCGATCTGCGCGATCAATCTCGTGAACGAGGCTTCCCTGGAGGCCGGCGGGCCGGACAACATCGCGGCGACGGTGGAGAAGCCGACGCTGGAGACGAGCAGCATTATGATGAAGCACAAAGACATTCCGCTGATTGCGGCGACGGGCGGCCCCGGCGTGGTGACCGCAGTCCTTTCCTCCGGAAAGCGCGGCATCGGCGCGGGCGCGGGCAATCCCCCGGCGCTCGTGGACGAGACGGCCGACATCCGCAAGGCGGCGCAGGACATCGTCAACGGCTGTACCTTCGACAACAATCTCCCGTGCATCGCGGAGAAGGAGATTGTGGCGGTCGCTTCCGTCGCCGACGAGCTGATGCATTATCTGCTCCGTGAAAACGACTGTTACCTGGCCTCGAAGGAGGAGCAGGACAGGCTGACGGAGGTGGTGCTCGCGGGCGGCAGGCTGAACCGCAAATGCGTCGGGCGCGACGCGCGGACGCTGCTGTCGATGATCGGAGTCAGCGCCCCGGCGAACATCCGCTGCATCGTGTTTGAGGGCCCGAAGGAGCATCCGCTGATCACGACGGAGCTGATGATGCCGGTTCTGGGCGTCGTCCGGGCAAAGGACTTCGACGATGCGGTGGAGCAGGCGGTATGGCTGGAGCACGGCAACCGTCATTCCGCACACATTCATTCCAAGAATATTGACAACATTACCCGGTATGCAAAGGCGATCGACACCGCCATCCTCGTCAAGAACGCGCCGTCCTACGCGGCGATCGGCTTCGGGGGAGAGGGCTTCTGCACGTTTACGATCGCGAGCCGCACCGGCGAGGGCCTGACGAGCGCGAGCACCTTTACCAAGCGCAGGCGCTGCGTCATGTCCGACAGCCTTTGCATCCGTTAATCAGGAGGAGAACAGACAATGGAGCTTAACAATGTAAATATTGAAGAAATCGTAAGACAGGTTCTCTCCGGCATGACAGGCAATACGGCCGCCGCACCGGCGGCAGCGTCCGGCACAGCCGGGAAGGCGATCCCGAAGACGGCCAGAGTGGCGATGCTGACCTCTCTGGAGCATTACGACATCAAAGAATTTCCGATTCCGCCGGTGGGCGACGACGACATTCTGGTGAAGGTCGAGGGCTGCGGCATCTGCGGCACGGACGCGCATGAGTTTAAGAGAGACCCGTTCGGGCTGATCCCGGTGGCGCTGGGACATGAGGGCAGCGGCGAGATCGTGGCCATGGGCAAAAACGTCAAGACTGACTCCGCCGGCAAGCCGGTCAAAGTGGGCGACAAGATCGTGACCTGCATGATTTTCAAGGACAATCCGGACATCACGATGTTTGACCTCAACAAGCAGAACGTCGGCGGCTCGGACGTGTACGGCCTGCTTCCGGACGACGACATCCATCTCAACGGATGGTTTTCCGATTACATTTTTATCCGCGGCGGTTCTTTCGGCTCCACGTTTTTCAACGTGAGCGACCTCGATCTGGATTCCCGTATCCTCGTCGAGCCGTGCGCGGTCCTGGTACATGCGGTGGAGCGCGCGAAGACGACCAACATCCTCCGCTTCAACAGCAGAGTGGTGGTGCAGGGCTGCGGCCCCATCGGCCTTATCTGCATCGCGGTGCTGCGCACGATGGGCGTCGAGCACATCTGCGCCGTGGACGGCGAGCAGCAGCGGCTTGATTTCGCAAAGCGCATGGGCGCGGAACAGACCGTGAACTTCAAGGAGCACAAGGGCATCGAGGCCCTGGCGGAGGCCGTAAAGCAGGCGTTCGGCGGCCATCTGGCGGACTTCGCGTTCCAGTGCACGGGTTCCCCGGCGGCGCACTCAAACATTTATAAATTCATCCGCAACGGCGGCGGCCTGTGCGAGCTCGGGTTCTTTATCAACGGCGGCGACGCGACGATCAATCCGCATTTCGACATCTGCTCCAAGGAGATCACGACCGTCGGTTCCTGGGTGTACACCCTCCGGGACTATGTGACGACCTTTGATTTCCTGCGGAGGGCGAAAGGCATCGGCCTGCCGATGTCCGAGCTGATCACGCACCGGTTCCCGCTCGATCAGATCAACGAGGCGCACAGGACCAATCTGGCGATGGCCGGACTGAAAATTGCGATCATCAACGAGTGATCCGCACCGTAAAGGAGACGGGACATGGCAGAAGCAGTAGGAATTCTGGAAGTATTCGGGCTGACCACGGCCTTTGTGGCGGCGGATGCCGGGTGCAAGGCGGCGAACGTCCGTCTGGAGGTATTCGACAAAAACAAGCCGGCGAACGCCGACAGCCTGCCGGTGCCGCTGCTGGTCACCATCAAGTACCGCGGGAGCGTCTCCGACGTGACGGCGGCGATGGAGGCGGGCATCGAGACCGCCAAAGGCATGACCGGCGTGGTGCAGCACTACATCATCCCAAACCCGGAGGAGGGTACGGAGAAAATGCTGAAAATCAGCGCCCTGGACAAAAACTGAGCACAGCGGTCCGGGAGTATCAACAATACAGAAAAACAACAGGAGGACAGGAATTATGGCAAAGGAAGCTCTGGGAATGATTGAAACGAGAGGACTGACCGCGGCGATCGAGGCGGCGGATGCGATGACGAAGGCAGCCGAGGTAGAGCTGATCGGCACGGAGAAGATCGGTTCCGGTCTGGTGACCGTGATGGTGCGCGGCGATGTGGGCGCGGTGAAGGCGGCCGTGGAGAGCGGCAGCGCGGCGGCATCCCGGCTCGGCGAGCTGGTGGCGACGCACGTGATCCCGAGACCGCACAGCGACGTGGAGAAGATTCTCCCGACCATCTGAGGAGTCCGCTCATGAGCAAATCATATGGATTTATCGAAATTACAGGCGTGGCCGCCGCAATCGACGCGCTGGACATCATGTGCAAGACCGCAAACGTAACGCTGGCTTCATGGGAGCGCAAGCTGGGCGGACGCCTGGTGACGATCATCGTGGAGGGCGATGTGGCCGCGGTGACGGAGGCGGTGGAGGCCGCGGCGGCCGGGGCCATCAAAAAGCCGGTGTCAAAGGCAGTGATTGCCCGCCCGCATGAGGAGATCGTGAAGCTTGTGGAGCTGAGCGCCAGCCGCTGGAAAAAGCAGGCGGAAACGGGCGCAGGCAGCTCAGACATTCCGATGGACTGTTGATATGTCACATAAAGAAATGAATATAAAGTAAAGCAATGAATCTCAGGAGGAGGAAAAAACAATGACACAGGAAGCATTAGGATTGGTGGAGACGAGAGGACTGACCGCGGCGATCGAGGCGGCGGATCAGATGTGCAAGGCGGCAAACGTGGCGCTGGTGGGTACCGAGAAGATCGGTTCCGGCCTGGTGACCGTGATGGTGCGCGGCGACGTGGGCGCGGTGAAATCCGCAGTGGAGAGCGGCAGCGCGGCGGCATCCCGGCTCGGCGAGCTGGTCGCTACCCATGTGATCCCGAGACCGCACGCGGACGTGGAGAAAATCCTTCCGGCGCTGAAGTAAGCCTGACGCGGTCAGAAAAATGACGCGGTACCGGCACTCATAACGCGGAATAAGGCAGGTGTACAGGTTGGACACAAATAAGATCGAACTGATCACGAGGATGGTCATCGACGCGATCAGTCAGCAGGAAAAAAAGAGCGGCGGCTTTGCCGTCCCGATCGGGGTTTCCGCGCGGCATATTCACCTGACGCAGGAACATGTGGAGGCGCTGTTTGGCCCGGGCTATCAGCTCACGAAGAAAAAAGAGCTGATGGGCGGACAGTTTGCGGCCAACGAGACGGTGACCATCGTCGGCCTGAAGCTGCGCGCGATCGAAAACGTGCGCGTGCTGGGCCCGGTGCGCAGGGCCTCCCAGGTGGAGGTGTCCGCGACCGACGCGGTGAAGCTGGGCATGAAGGTGCCTGTCCGCGAGTCCGGCGACATTGCGGGCAGCGCGCCGGTCGCGGTGGTCGGCCCCCAGGGGGCGATTTACCTCAAAGAGGGCTGCATCATCGCCATGCGGCACATCCATATGTCTCCGCGGGACGCGCAGGCGGCCGGCGTGCGGGACGGCGACATCGTTTCCGTCAGGGCGGACAATGAGCGCGGCACTATTTTTAATCACGTAAAAATCCGTGTGCACGACAGCTTTACGCTGGAGATGCACATCGATACGGACGAGGCGAACGCGGCGGGAATCGCCACGGGCAACACAGTCACGATTATCAGATGACGGAGGCTATATGATCGCAGGAAAGGTAATCGGAAGCGTGGTTTCCACGCGGAAATGTGAAAAACTGATCGGTCAGAAATTTATGATCGTGGAGCCGCTGCAGCGGATGCGGTCCGGCCCGGGGACGCTGATCGCCATCGACATGATCGGCGCCGGAATCGGCGAGTACGTGCTGGTGGCGCAGGGAAGCGCGGCGCGGATCGGCAGCGGGGACGAGACGGCCCCGGTGGACGCGGCGATCGTAGGCATCATTGACGACGGCGCCGGATTGGAGTAACATATGGAAATCAGAGAGTTACAGAATATTTTGCGGGAAAGCGGCGTGGTGGGCGCGGGCGGCGCGGGATTTCCCACGTACGGGAAGCTCACCGCCAGCGCGGATACGGTTCTTTTAAACTGCGCGGAGTGCGAGCCGCTTCTGAAGCTGCACCGGCAGCTGCTGGAGCAGCACGCGCAGGAGATTACGGAGATGTTTCACGAGCTCGCGCAGACCGTGGGCGCCTCCGAAGCCGTCATCGGCATCAAAAAATCCTATGTCCGCACGGTCAGCGCCCTGCAGGAGCACATCAGGCACTTCCCGGAGATGCGGATTTGCCTGCTGGAGGAAGCGTATCCGATGGGGGACGAGGTGGTCCTGATCTATGAGGCCACCGGGCGCGTGGTGCGGCCGGGCGGCCTGCCGGTCGAGCAGGGCGTGGCCGTGTTTAACGTGGAGACGGTCTACAACGCTTTCCGCGCGGTGCACCGGCAGAAGCCGGTGACGGACAAGTACGTATCGATCGTGGGTGAGGTCAGCCATCCGCGGACGGTGCGCGTGCCGGTCGGCTGTACGCTCGATGAGGCGGTGGCGGGAGCCGGCGGGGTGACCGTGAAGCATCCCGTCTATTTCGTGGGCGGCCCCATGATGGGGCGGATCGGGAGCGGCTCTGAGCCGGTGACCAAGACGACGAATGCCGTCCTGGTTCTGCCGGAGGATCACCCGGTGATCCGGAAGAAGCGCAGGACTCCGTCGATCGACCTGAAACGGGCGGCGTCGATCTGCTGCCAGTGCAGCACGTGCACGGACCTCTGCCCGCGGCACAATCTGGGACATCCCATCGACCCGGCGCGCTTTATGCGGGCCGCGTCCAACCAGGATTTCCAGGATCTGAACCCTTACGTCAACGCGGCGTTCTGCAGCTCGTGCGGCGTCTGCGAAATGTACGCCTGCCCGCAGAGCCTGGCTCCGCGGAGCCTGTTGGCGGATATGAAGGCGGGACTGAGGAAAAGCGGCGTGCGGCCCCCGCAGGGCGTGACGCCGGCGCCTGTCTCATCCGCCCGGGATTACCGGAAGGTGCCCGAGGAGCGGCTGACGGCGAGGCTGGGTCTGACCCGTTATGACAGGGAGGCTCCGCTGGACGGGACGCTGCGGCCGGCGGCGCGGATCAGACTCCTGCTGAGCCAGCACATTGGCGCTCCGGCGCAGGCCATCGTCCGTCCCGGCGATGCGGTGACGCGCGGCCAGATGGTGGCAAAGCCGGCCGAAGGGCTGAGCGTGGCGGTTCATACGGGTATCTGCGGCACCGTGACGGAGGTGACGGACCGTTATATTGAGATTATTGCCGGGAAAGGACGCGCAGAATTATGAGCAGAGCAATCGGAATGATTGAATTTAAAACGACTGCCAGCGGCATCACGGCCACGGACGCCATGGTGAAGACGGCGCAGGTGGACATCATCGAGGCGCAGACCGTCTGCCCCGGCAAATACATTGCCGTTGTCACCGGCGATCTCAGCGCGGTGCGGGCGGCGGTGGACGCGGCGGCGGCCGGACAGGAAGACAAATGTATCGACAGCTTTGTGCTGGGCAACCCGCACGAGTCGATTTTCCCGGCCATTTACGGGACGACCGAAGTGGAAGAAATCCGCGCGCTCGGCATTCTCGAGACCTACGACGCGGCGTCCATCATCGAGGCGGCGGATCTGGCGGCCAAGACGGCGGTGGTGGAGCTGATCGAGCTGCGCATCGCCAAGGGCATGTGCGGCAAATCCTACCTGCTGCTCACCGGCGAGGTGTCCGCGGTGGAGGCTTCCATCCAGAGCGCGGCGGAGCATGTCGCCGCCAAGGGCATGTATCTGGATTCGTCCGTGATCGCCCATCCGGACCGGAAGATGATCGGGAAAATACTGTGAGATTCGGCGCAGGGCTTTGTCCGCGGGAGCAATCCCTGCGCCTTGGACGATAACTGCATGGAAGAATTTTCAGACGGGAGGGTTACCATGCTGGCGGCGGAACGGCGGAATCAGATACTGGAAAAACTTCAGAGCGAAAAGAGAGTCGTGGTCAGCGAACTCAGCCAGCAGTACGGGGTCTCGGAGGAGACGATCCGGCGCGACCTGGAAAAGCTGGAAAAGGAAGGGCTCGCCGTGAAGAGCTACGGCGGCGCCGTGATCAACGAGAGCATGAACATCGAGCTGCCGTTCAACGTGCGCAAAAACCAAAACGTGGTCGGAAAGCAGCGGATGGCGGAGATCGCGGCCTCCATGATTCAGGAGGGCGACCATATTTTCCTGGATGCCAGCACCACCGCGGTTTTCGTGGCGCGGGCGCTGAAAACCAAGGAGCGGCTGACCGTGATTACAAATTCCATGGAAATTCTGCTGGAGCTCTCCAATGTCTCCGGGTGGAATATCATTTCCACCGGCGGCGTGATGAAGGAGGGCTATCTGGCGTTTTACGGTTCGCGCACCGATGAGGCGATCCGTTCCTATTACGTGGACAAGATCATTTTTTCCTGCAAGACGCTGAACGCCCGGCTGGGCATGATGGAGTCGCAGGAGCTGTTCGCCTCCACGAAAAAGACCATGATGGATTCGGGGCGGATGAATATCCTGCTGGCCGATTGTACCAAATTTGACCAGACTTCTTTCTCCGTGGTCGGCAGCCTGCGCGACGTGAACGTGGTGATCACGGACAAAAGGCCGGACGACCGCTGGCTGCGGCTGTTCCGGAGCCTGGACGTCGACTGCAGGTACCCGGAGCTGCAGGCCTGAGGAGCGATTCGTGTGCGGAAAGGAAACAGAGCATGAAAAGATCAAAGAGAATTGAGGCGCTGGACCGGCGGGCGGTGAATCAGGACGCATTCATCGACGAGTGGCCGGAGATGGGGTTCGCGGCGATGCGCAGCCCCTATGACCCGAAGCCGTCGGTGCGTGTGGAAAACGGCGTCATCACCGAGCTGGACGGAAAACAGCGGGCGGATTTTGACTTTCTGGACCAGTTTATCGCGGACTATGCGATCCGCATCGACCGCGCCGAGGCTTCCATGGCGGTTTCCTCGCTGGAGATCGCCAGAATGATCGTCGACATCCATACGACGCGGAAAGAAGTGCTGGAGCTCATTTCCGGGATTACGCCGGCCAAGATGGTGGAGGTCGTCAATTACCTGAATGTGGTCGAGATGATGATGGGCATGCAGAAGATGCGCGCCCGCCGGGTGCCCGGCAATCAGGCCCACATTACGAACCTGAAGGACGATCCGGTGCAGATCGCGGCGGACGCGGCCGAGGGGGCGCTGCGCGGCTTCCGCGAGGAGGAGACGACGACGGGCGTGGCCCGCTATGCGCCGTTCAATGCGATTGCGCTGCTGATCGGCTCGCAGGCGGGGCGGAGAGGCGTGCTCACGCAGTGTTCCGTGGAGGAGGCGACCGAGCTGGATCTCGGGATCCGCGGCCTGACGACGTACGCGGAGACCCTGTCCGTGTACGGCACCGAGAAAGTGTTTATCGACGGCGACGACACGCCGTATTCCAAGGCGTTTCTGAACGCGGCCTACGCGTCGCGCGGCCTCAAGGTGCGCTTTACCTCGGGCGCGGGCTCGGAGGTGCTGATGGGCTCCAGTGAGCGCAAATCGATGCTCTACCTGGAGTGCCGCTGCCTGTACGTGACCAAGGGCGCGGGCACGCAGGGCATTCAGAACGGCTCCGTGAGCTGCGTGGGCGTGGCGGCCGCCGTGCCGGCCGGCATCCGCGAGATCATGGGGGAAAATCTGGTGGCGGCGCTGCTCGGACTGGAGTGCGCGTCCTCCAACGACCAGACCTTTTCCCACTCCGACATGCGGCGCACGGCGCGGACGATGCTGCAGTTTTTGCCGGGGACGGACTTTATTTTTTCCGGCTACGCGGCGGAGCCCAATTACGACAATATGTTCGCGGGATCAAATTTTGACGCCGAGGATTTTGACGATTACAATGTGCTGCAGCGGGATATGCAGGTGGACGGCGGTCTGCGCCCGGTTACCGAGGAGGAGGTCATCCGCGTGCGCCGTGAGGCGGCCAAAGCGGTGCAGGCCGTGTTCCGGTACCTGGGGCTGACGGAGATTACCGACGAGCAGGTGGAGACGGTCGTTTACGCGCACGGCAGCAAGGACACGCTGAAACGCGACGTGGCCTCGGACCTGATGGCGGCCGACGACCTGATGAAGCGCGGCATCACCGGGGTCGACATCGTCCGGGCGCTGGCGGAGACCGGCTACGTTGATCTCGCGGAGAGCATTCTTAACATGCTCAAGCAGCGGGTGATCGGCGACTATATGCACACGGCGGCCATCCTTGACGAGCAGTTTCAGGTGATGTCCGGCGTCAACACGCCCAACGATTATCTGGGGCCCGGCACGGGCTACCGCGTGACCGGAAAGCGCTGGGAGGAAATCAAGGCGGTTCCGCACAGGATCGACGTCAACGAGTTCTAGGAGGTGCGCCATGGAAGTGAACGAACAACTGATACGTGCAGTCACGGAGGAAGTGATACGGCAGCTGCGGCAAAACGGCGCGCTGGCCGGGAACGGGATGGATGCGCAGAACGGGGCGGACGCCGGGGCACGGCGGCAGGATTCTGGCGCGCAGAGCCTGAGCGGAAAGACGCGCATGCGGCCGAAGCATTCCTATGCGGGCGCCGTGCAGGCGCAGAAGGGAACCGACCCGCGCGAGGTCGTGATCGGCGTGGGAGCCGCGTTCCAGACTGAAATCCGTTCCACCATCTGCGGGATTCCGCTTGACGAGGTGCTGCGCAATGTGCGGGCCGGCATCGAGGAGGAGGGCATGATCTCACGCGTGGTGAAGGTGCTGGACACCTCGGACGTATGCTTTATGGCGCTGCAGTCGGCGAAGCTCTCCGGCTCCGGCATCGGCATCGGCATTCAGTCCAAAGGAACGACGGTCATTCATCAGAAGGACCTGTACCCGCTGACGAACCTCGAGCTGTTTCCGCAGGCGCCGCTGCTGAATCTCGAGACCTACCGCAGGATCGGACGCAACGCGGCCAGATACGCAAAGGGCGAGAAGGTCACGCCCATCGAGTGCGCGAACGACCCGATGGCGCGCGCCAAATATCAGGTCAAGTCCGCGCTGATGCATATCATGGAGACCGAGCAGCTGGACCCGCAGATGGGCATGATCGCATGGGAGGGTGACAGATGAGCAGATATCCGCTGGGGCAGAACGAGGCGGACACGATCACCTCGAAGACCGGGAAAAAGCTTTCCCAGATTACACTGGATGAAGTAAAGCGCGGAAATGTGACGTCGGAGGACATCAAGATTTCCGCGGAAATGCTGAAGCGGCAGGGCCAGGTGGCGCTGTCCGCGGACAATCCGCAGATGGCGGCCAACTTTGAGCGTGCCTCCGAGCTGGTGAACGTGCCGGACGCGGTGATTCTGGACATGTACAACCGGCTGCGCCCGCACCGCTCCACCAAACGGGAGCTGGCGCTGATGGCGCAGGAGCTGCTGGAAAAGTACCATGCGCCGCACTGCGCGAAGCTGGTGCTGGAGGCGGCTGAGATTTACGAGAAAAGGGGAATTCTTCTTTGAAGCTGGTAGCGGGCGTTGACATCGGAAATTCCACAACAGAGGTGTGCATCGGGGCCGTGGAGGACGGAGGCGGCCTGCATTTTTTGAGCAGCGCTTCCCGCATGACCACCGGCACCAAGGGTACGCTTCCCAACGTGCTGGGCGTGAGGGCCGCGCTGGAGGAGGCGATGGACCGGATCGGTCTGCCCGTGCGCGCGCTTGCTCTGGTGCGGCTCAACGAGGCTGCTCCGGTGATCGGCGACACCGCGATGGAGACCATCACCGAGACCATCATCACGGAATCCTCGATGATCGGCCACAATCCGGCGACGCCGGCGGGGGCCGGCGAGGCGGTGGGCGAGCTGCTCTGGCTGGACAACATTCAGCGGGGCCGGCCGGGCGTGCCGTACATCGTCGTGGTTTCCGACCGCTTTTCCTATGAGGAGGCGGCCGCCATGCTCAACCACTATATGCAGGAGCTGGACATCCGCGGCCTGATTCTGCAGGCCGACGAGGCGGTGCTGGTGGAAAACCGGCTTCGGAAAAAGCTACCAATTGTGGACGAGGTGCGCCGCATTGAAAAGGTGCCCGAGGGCAAAACGGCGGCCATCGAGGTGGCGCTTCCGGGGACGTGCATCCGCATGCTCTCCAATCCCTACGGCATCGCTACGCTGCTGGGACTGGACGCGGAGGAGACCAGGCTGGTGACGCCGGTCGCCCGCAGCCTGATCGGCAAGCGCAGCGCGGTGGTGATCCGCACCCCGCACGGAAACATCCGGGAGAATGTGCTGCCCGCGGGGCATATTACGTTTCACGGAACGCAGGAAAAACGCATCAACGTCGACGCCGGAGCGGAGGATATCATGCGGGCGCTGGCTGAGGCCAGGGAAATCCGCGACATCGACGGCGAAGCGCATACCAACGTGGGCAACATGCTCACACGAATCAAGACAACAATGGCGGATGTCTCGCAGGAACACAACGGCGGGGTCCGCATTACCGATATACTGGCGGTGGACACGCTGGCGCCGGTGGAGGTCTCCGGCGCACTGGCCGGGGAAACCTGCATGGAAAAGGCCGTCGGCATCGCCGCCATGGTCAGGACGCAGCAGCTGCCGATGCGCGAGATTGCCGCGCGGCTGGAGCAGGAGCTGGGCGTGGAGGCGGCGGTGGCCGGCGTGGAGGCGGTGATGGCCTCCCTGGGCGCGGTCACGACGCCGGGCGCCGGACTGCCGCTGGCGATGCTCGACATGGGCGGAGGCTCGACCGACGCTGCGCTTCTGCAGGCGGACGGCAGCGTCCGCACCACGCATCAGGCCGGAGCCGGGGAGCTGGTCACGATGCTGATTCAGACCGAGCTGGGCCTGCGCAGCCGCACGACGGCGGAGCAGATCAAGAAATACCCGATGGGCAAGGTCGAGAGCCTGTTTCATCTGCGCCTGGAAAACGGAGCCATGCAGTTTTTCGAGGAGTCCATCGATCCCAGATACTATGGCCATGTGGTGCTCCTGGCCCCGGGCGAGATGCTGCGGGTGGAGGAGGACATTCCGATGGAGAAGATTCTGCAGGTGCGGCAGGAGGCCAAGCGCAAGGTCTTCGTGACCAACGCCCTGCGCGCCCTGCGGGAGATCGCGCCGGGACACGACCTGCGCAGCATTCCGAATGTGGTGCTGGTGGGCGGTTCCGCCGAGGATTTTGAAATTCCGGAGATGCTGATGCAGGCGCTGGCGGAGTACCGCATCGTCTGCGGGCGCGGCAACATCCGCGGCCAGGAGGGCCCGCGCAATGCGGTGGCCACCGGGCTGCTGATGTCGTATCTTGCGCGGCAGGATACTGGCGGCTGACATTGTTGGCTGCAGGGACATTGGCGGATGAGATGCCGCCGGATTTTTACTTAATATATTCTACCGTGCAATATGCTTTGGCGGGAAAAGACGGGAGGACGGCAGCATGGTTGTGAGCAGGCCGGCGATCATCATATATACGAAAGAAGCGGATGCGGATTTCCTGCGGGAGGTGTGCGCCGGCATCGAGGAGGAGGGCGTACTGTATCAGGTGCAGCCGCGTGAGGGCGACCTGGATACGCTGGCCTGGGAGGCTGCAAACGAATCTATGCTCGGTTCCGGCATCGGAATCTGCGGTGCTCGTCTGGCTATGCAGATGTACCGCCTGCCGCGCGGCAAAAACGTATTCGAGCTGGATATGCCGGCGTTCTGGCAGTGCCGGAACCTGGGGGCGAACAGCGCCCGGGCGATCAAAAAGCTGCCGTTCCGGCCTGTGACTGCGCGAAATGGGGAGAGACCACAATGAGTATCTATACGAAGAATGGAGATAAAGGCATAACCAGCCTGATTCATACCGCGCACCTTTCCAAGTCCGACGACCGCATTCAGCTCGTGGGTACGGTCGACGAGCTGACGAGCCATCTGGGCCTCGTGAAAACCATGCTCCGGGAAAGCTGTGGCGGGCAGAGTGCCGGTTTTGCGGCGGAACTGCGGCGCGCGGCGAATCTTCTGGAAGAAGTGCAGCAGACATTGATCACGCTGATGTCGGGCGTGGCTGACCCATACAAGAAAGACTATCGAATCGGAGACGAAAAGACGGAAGCGCTGGAGGCGGAGATTGACCGTCTGGAAGGCCTGTTTGAGCGACCGCGGCGCTTTATCCTGCCCGGACAGTCGCGCCTGTCGGCGGAGACTGACGTTGCGCGCACCGTGGCGCGGCGGGCGGAGCGGGCGCTGGCGACGGTCAGCGTCAAGTTCGGCGCGGACAACGGCGCCAAGAAATACATGAACCGGCTGGCGGACTACCTCTATGTGCTGGCGCGCTATGAGGACGCCGGCATGGGGGCGGAAAACTCTTATGGGAACGTAGAATGGAATACAGGAGAGAATTTTGATAGATATCGGCATGAGGGGGCGCAAAAAGGCGGGATTTCTTCCGTATATGCAGGAGACGGAGCTATGAATGACAGAATGGAAAATCAGCAGATCAGCGAGGCGGTCGTACAGGAGGTGCTGCGGCGGATGGGCGTATCCGGCAGAATCACTTTGGCACAGGCCAAGGCGCTGATCGAAAAAATAGAGCGGGAGGCCGAACGCCGCGGCAAGAAAGCGGTGATTGCGGTCTGTACGCCGGAGGGCAACCCGGTTGCCGTACACGTGATGGACGGCGCTTTTCTGGTCAGCTTTGACGTGGCGGTCAAAAAGGCCTACACCGCGGTGGCGGTGAAAATGTCGACCATGGAGCTGAACGCGCTGGCGCAGCCGGGCGGGACGTTTTATGGACTGGACAAAATGGAGGGCGGCAACATCATTATCTTCGGCGGCGGCGTGCCGCTTAAAGCGGGCGGCGTGATCATCGGCGGACTCGGTGTCAGCGGAGGCACCGGCGAGGAAGATCACAGCCTTGCGGAATACGGGCTGTCGGTGCTGGAAGAAATTCTGGCGCTGTAAAAGAAGCAATTCTTTCATGCACTACAGAACACAAAATGATACAGAGCACAAAATGATACAGTTCCGGAGATCATCACAATCCGGGAAACAGGCAGGAAGGGGGATTTACAAATGGCTGCATATTATCTGGCGGTGGACATCGGCGCATCCAGCGGTCGGCTGATTCTGGGACATCTGGAACAGGGCAGAATGGAGCTGGAGGAGGTCTGGCGCTTTGACAACGGGATGGTAAAGAAAGACGGGGAGCTCTGCTGGGAGTTTGACCGTCTGTACCGCGAGATTATCTCGGGTCTGAAAAAGTGCAGGGAGATCGGCAAAATTCCGGTGAGCATGGGCGTCGATACCTGGGGCGTCGACTATGTGCTGCTGGATCAGGACGGGCAGATGCTCGGCAATGCGGTCGGCTACCGCGACCGCCGCACGGACGGCATGGACGAGGAGGTTTATAAAATCATCCCGCATGAAGCGCTGTACGCGCGCACCGGCATCCAGAAAGCTATTTTCAACACCGTGTATCAGCTGATGGCGGTGAAACAGAAATATCCGCAGTATCTGGAGCAGGCCGAGACGCTGCTGCATGTGCCGGACTATTTCCACTATCTGCTGACGGGAGAGAAAACCTGCGAGTACACGGAGGCGACGACCGGCCAGCTGATCGATCCGCAGACCGGGGACTGGGATTATGAGCTGATCGACATGCTGGGCTATCCCCGTAAAATCTTCCAGAAGCTGATCATGCCTGGAACGGTGATCGGCCATCTGCGTCAGGAGATTCAGGACGAGATCGGCTTTGATCTGGAGGTAGTGGCTCCGGCCACGCATGATACGGCTTCGGCGGTGCTGGCAGTGCCGGCAAACGACGAAGATTTCATTTACATCAGCTCCGGCACCTGGTCGCTGATGGGCCTGGAACGGGAAACGGCGGACTGCTCGATGCGCAGTTTCCGGCACAACCTGACCAACGAGGGCGGATACGCCGGGCGTTTCTGCTATCTGAAAAATATCATGGGCCTGTGGATGATCCAGTCCGTGCGCCATGAGTTCGGGGATAAGTACAGCTTCGGCGAAATCTGCGATATGGCGGCGAAGGTGAAGGATTTCCCGTCGCGCGTGGATGCGAACGACGACTGTTTCCTGGCGCCGGAGAATATGACGGAGGAAGTTCAGAATTATTGCCGCCGCAGCGGACAGCCGGTGCCGGAGACGCTGGGCGAGCTGGCTACGGTGATTTATACCAGTCTGGCGGAATATTATGCGCGGACGGCTCAGGAATTGGAAGAGATGACCGGCCGCACCTACAGCCGCATCCATATTGTGGGCGGCGGTTCCAACGCAGCCTATCTAAACGAACTGACCGCCAGAATCACAGGCAAGGAAGTGCATGCGGGTCCGGGCGAGGCGACCGCTATCGGCAACATCACGGCGCAGATGCTGCGGGCGGGCGAATTTACCTCGGTCGAGGAGGCGCGCACCGTGATTCATGAGTCGTTTGGGGTGAAGATTTACTGCTGACCTGCACCGCACAGTGATTTGTTCGGAAAAAAGATGCCGCCGTATGGAAATGGAATCCTGTACGGCGGTTTTCCTATGCTCAAATTTCCTGTTCCTTCTTTTTCGCGGGTTTGCCCCACCGGCGACGTGTACGCCTGCCGTCGTGTGGCCGGTAGCAGGGTGAGCAATGCCTTATTCAGGACTATTTCGCTTGACAAAAGGAAAAACTAAGTATATGATATTGGTATCAAATGATACTAATATGGAGGGCGCGATTTGACGGATGCAACGAAAACTCGAATCGAAAGTGAAACAGATGTTAATACATATTTACAAAACCTAAAATTTGCGCTCAGCAATGGAGCAAAAATAAATTTTCAGGTAAAAAGACTTGTTGATGAAAACAGAGATGAAAAATACACGAATCAATATACGGTAGATACATTATTTCCTGATGAAAGTCCGGTAGACGCACTAAGAAGAGAATTACTAACGCTCGCAGTGGAAAACTATATGCGAACAGTTAAGGATTTGCGATTTCCAAAGAGAAGTGAGATGCGGGAATTTGGAAAGGTCTATAATGGAAAAGATGATGTATATATTAAGGTGAGAGTCGAGCTTCTTGGATTATACGGCAACACGACAGTCTTTATCATGTCTTTCCATTTTGCGGAAAAACCGTTCTCTCCAAAGATGTTTCCGTATAAAAAAAGTTAGGAGGTATTTTCATGGATATGCGAATCATAAAAAGTGAACAGCGTTTATGTCTATGTTGTATGGAAGAACATAAAGTGAAAACCGTTCTTATAAAAGAAACCGCAACCTTTAAAAATAAAAAGGTTACTTACGAAGCCTCCTATCTATATTGTAATACAGTTGAAGAATTATATATGGATGAACAGCAGATGCAGGAAAACGATCTGCGTCTTAAAGATGCTTATCGAAAATCGGAAGGCCTTTTGACATCAAAAGATATAAGCAGCATTCGTACTAAATATAAAATCAGCCAGAATGATCTTTGTATTTTGCTTGGATGGGGCGGAAAAACCATTACCAGATATGAAAGTCATCAGGTGCAGGATAAAGCGCATGATACCATATTAAAGAAGTTAGATCAGGACCCGGAATGGTTTTTGTTGTTATTAAACGATTCTAAGGCAAATCTGTCTGCGGGCGCTTTTAAAAAGTATTGGGCTGCGGCCACAGCATTATATGAAGAAGATCAGGATGTCTACCTGCGAAAGGCTATTGAAGCGAATTACGCGAAATTTCAGGGGGATCAGCTTTTGCACGGAAACACAAATCTATCCTTGGACAAAGTGGTCGATGTGATTCGGTATTTTGCCGCATCTACAAAAATTACCTCACTTTATAAGGTTAAACTTATGAAACTTATGTGGTATGCCGACGCTCTGTCCTACAAACTCAGAGGATTTGCGATAACCGGATTAGTGTATCAGGCATTGTCTATGGGTGCGGTTCCGGTGGGACATAATTCGATCATTGACCTGAGAAATGTACCATGTGAAGAAATGGATATGGAAGAAACAAACGCCTATCATTTCTCATTAAAAGGCAAGCCTTCCTTTCCATTTCTTACAGATGGCGACAAAAATATATTAGATATGGTAATTGAAAAACTCGGCAAAATGAGCAAAAATGAAATCATTCATTTTATGCACAAAGAACAGGCATATATTGAAACGGCGCCAAGAGATATGATTTCGTTTAAGTATGCAGAAAACTTACAGATATAAAGCATAAAAATTCACATCGGATATGTCAAAGCAGTGCGCAATAAATACAATACGCCGGTTATTATCAAGTACCTGTTCCGGCGTATGACCGCAAAGAACAAGGCGGCGAATTATGCCTGTGTCAATTACGGCTGATTGGCTTTCCGTTTCGGCAAAGGGGCCGCCGCACAATCGTCTCGGCGAACAGAAAAATCATTGGCTTTACACAATGGGGACGGCGTGACAGAAGCCTGAAAAGAAAAATGCGCTGAAACTTCACCCAGCGTCTCGTTCATACTGCCCGTGCGGTAACCCAGCAAATCCAGCGTCACATAGGTAAAGCCAAACGACTGAAACTGCCGGTAAATCAGTTCTCTTTTTGAAAGGAGCTGGTCAAATTCTTCCGGAAGGATTTCAATCCGGGCTATTTTTCCGTGGATGCGTACTCTCACCTGGCGGAAATCCAGGTCCAGCAAAAGCTGTTCCGCGCGGTCCACCATGGACAGCTTTTCTTCGCTGATCGTTTCTCCATAGACGAAGCGGGAGGACAGGCAGGCAAAAGACTGTTTGTTCCAGGTGGGAAGCCCCAGCTCTTTGGATAATTCCCGGATTTCTGCTTTGGATAATCCTGCTTCCCGCAAGGGGCTTTTGACTCCGAGCTCCTTCACGGCAATCAGACCGGGACGGTAATCTCCGTTGTCGTCCATATTGGAACCTTCCGCCACGGCGCTGATTCCGTTTTGCCGGGCGATATCCCAGATTTTTTCAAACAGTTCATGCTTACAGAGATAGCAGCGATTTTTGGGATTCTGACGAAACCCCTCTATGTCGAGTTCTTCTGATTCGCAGACAAAATGAGAGATGCCGTGCGCCTCGCAAAAAGCTATGGCCTCGTTCAGCTCGCGTTTTGGAAAGGAGCAGGACTTTGCCGTGACGGCAATCGCGCGATCTCCAAGCGCCTGATGGGCGGCGTAGAGCAGAAAGGTGGAATCCACTCCGCCGGAGAACGCGACGGCAACGCTGCCAAGAGACTGCAGATAATCCTGTAATTTTTGATATTTCTCATTTCTATTCGCCATAAAAACCTCCCCGGCTCATATTATTTTTATCCATGAAGATATTTTGTTCGGTATTCCGCATTGATTTCGGAGATTTCCTTTTTTCCGTCAATGTAGTCCTGGTACATCTGATAGGGGTCGCCTCCGCCAAGCCAGCAGGAGGAGCAGTTTTCACACCCGCCTCCGCCGCAGTCCAGCGAGCGGCGGATGATTTCTTCCCGTTCCCTGCGGGTTGTGTCTTTGATGAGAATGTTCATTGAGACACCGCCTTTCATTGCTTTTCTGCTATTTGCACCTTGTAAGTTGAATGTTTCAAAGATAAACATATAAAACCTATCAATTTAATAAGATATTATACGCATTTACCTTCGGTTTGTCAATAGTGCCGGATCGTTTACAAACAGGGACCGGGTCGTTTACAAACAGGAACTCTGCGGGATACAATTTTCACTTGTCTGCGTCCTTATATACAGAAACTCCCTGCGCAAAGAATCTGTTTTTTACACAAACTAACGGTGCAACACAAATTCTTTGCGAAGGGGGTTTTTCTTATGCAGGAACATCTTGCAATTGCATCCGTGCCGGTGCAGAGCTGGGGCGAATGCTATGAGCCGGAGGCGGCGCTGCGCGTCGGCACGATTTTCCGCGATCTGGACAAGCCGTTTTTCGCGGCTTTGACAGACGATCAGCCATACAGCCGCTGCGACCAGGCGGCTTCGCCGGAGCAGCAGGAGCGGGAGCGCATGCTGCTGAAACTACAGGAGAGCAGCTTTGCGCTCGACGATCTGCGGCTGTATCTGGACACGCACCCGGAGGACGGGCAGGGCCTGGCGGTGTTTAAGGAGCGGCTGGCGGAGCGGAAAACGCTGCTGCGGACTTTTGCGCAGCGGTTTTATCCGCTGACGCCGGACTGTATGGCAGATATTTATGAGAGCATGCCGGCAATGGAGTGTTATTGCTGGCAGAAAGGGCCGATGCCGTGGGAAGGAGCGTGTGTGTAGATGTGGATTTATGAGAAAAGACTGCAGTACCCGGTGAAAATCAACAAGACCTGCCCGAAGACGGCGCAGCTGATCATCAGCCAGTACGGCGGGCCGGACGGCGAGCTGTCGGCTTCGATGCGCTATCTGGCGCAGCGCTACACGATGCCGGTGAAAACGGTGGGCGGGCTGCTCACCGACATCGGCACGGAGGAACTCGGGCACATGGAGATCATCTGCGCGATGGTCTACCAGCTCACGAAAAACCTGACGCCGGAGGAGGCGAAGACGGCCGGATTCGACGCCTACTACATCGACCACACGACGGCGCTGTGGCCGCAGGCGGCGGGCGGCGTTCCGTTCACGGCGAAGGAATTTCAGTCAAAAGGCGACGCGGTCACCGACCTGACGGAAGACCTGGCGGCGGAGCAGAAAGCGCGCACGGTTTACGAGAATCTGCTGCGCGTGATCACGGACCCGGAGGTGCGGGAGCCGCTGAAATTCCTGCGCACGAGGGAGATCGTGCATTTCCAGAGGTTCGGCGAGGCGCTGGAGAAGACGAAGGAGACGCTGGACGCGAAAAATTTCTACTATTTTAACCCGGAATTTGACAAACATTTTTGATATATCGTTTTTAAAACTTGACAGATTGCACAAAATTCTATAAGATAATAGTATCACCACGGCACTTTTAAGTGATGCAGTGATACATTACAAAAATGCAGAGTTTATCGGGTTTATGGGCGAGCAAATAGGCTGACGGTCTGCACTGTCGGCCTTTTGTTACGAAAACGGAAAAGGAGAGTTGCAGTATGGTAAAGTACATTATCAAACGTCTGGGGATTGCGGTCGTCACCATCTGGCTGATTGCGACGCTGACGTTCTGCCTGATGAACATGGTGCCGGGCGGCCCGTTTTTGTCGGAAAAAGCGGTGAGCCCGCAGGCGATGGCGGCGCTGGAGGCCAAATACGGACTGGATAAGCCCCTGTTTCAGCAGTACCTTACATATATGAGCGACGCGCTTCACGGCGATTTCGGCGACAGCCTGAAGCAGCGCGGCCGTACTGTGACGTCGATTATCGCGACGAAATTCCCGGTGTCGGCGCGGATTGGAGGCATTGCGGTGCTGACCGCGTTCTGCCTCGGCGTGCCGCTGGGCTGTATCTCGGCGATGAACCGGGGAAAGCTGGGGGACAGCATCATCATTGTGATTGCCACCTGCGGCATCGCCGTTCCCAGCTTCGTCATCTGTACCGTCCTGATGTATACGTTCGGCGTGAAGCTGGGCTGGCTGCCCACGCTGGGCCTGAGCAGCTGGAAGCATTATATTATGCCGGTGACCGCCCTCGCGTTTTATCCGACGGCCTATATTACCCGTCTGATGCGCTCCTCGATGCTGGACGTGCTGGGGCAGGACTATATGCGCACGGCGCGGGCCAAGGGCGTCAACCGCTTTGTGAGCCTGTTTAAGCACGCGCTGCGCAACGCGATCCTGCCGATCGTCACCTACCTTGGCCCCCTGCTGGCCTACACGGTGACCGGCAGCTTCATCGTGGAAAAGATTTTCACGGTTCCGGGGCTCGGCGGAGAATTTATCGGCTCCATCACCAACCGCGACTATACGGTGATCATGGGGACGACGATTTTCCTGGCGACACTGATGATCCTGATGAACGTGGTCGTGGACGTCGTCTACAAGCTGGTAGACCCGCGCATCAAGCTGAAATAGGAGGGGCGAAGTTATGAAAGAAAATCCGAATCCATTGAGCTTTCAGGCGAGAATCAGCCCGGAGGATTTCCTTCCCGCATCCAGCGAGGAAAAGCAGAGCCTCGTGATCATGCGCGAGAGCGTCAGCTTCTGGAAGGACGGCGTGCGCCGGTTCCGCAAAAATAAAGTGGCCATGACCAGCCTGGCGGTGGTCATCCTGATTATGTTTTTCTCGTTCGTCGTACCGTTTTTCTATCCCTACACCTACGAGCAGCAGATCCGCGGCAGCGAGCATCTGGCGCCGATGGAGTATTCCGAGGAGGAGCTGGCGCAGAAGGCGGCCGGGGAGAACGTGTTTCCGCACGTGCTGGGGACGGACAAGCTGGGGCGTGACTACGCCATCCGCGTGATGATGGGGAGCCGCATTTCCCTGATCGTCGGCCTGGTGGCGGCGGTAATCATCCTGGTGATCGGCTCCGCGTTCGGTTCCATCGCCGCGTTTTTCGGCGGATGGGTGGATATCCTGATGATGCGCGTGGTCGATATCATCTACACGATACCGGATATTCTGCTGATCGTGCTGCTGTCGTTCGCTCTTAAGGCGCCGCTGGAGAATCTGGCGATGGTGCCGGGCTTCGGCTGGATTCAAGTGCTGGGACGCAACCTGATCAGTATCTTTATCGTGTTCGCGCTGCTGTACTGGGGCGGTATGGCGCGCATGGTGCGCAGCCAGATTCTGACGCTCAAGGAGAGCGAATTCGTGACGGCGGCGCGCGCGCTGGGCGCGGGCAATGCCAGAATCATCAAAAAGCATCTGCTGACGAACTGCATCGGCACGCTGATCGTGACGACGACGCTGCAGATTCCGTCCTCCATTTTCACCGAGAGCTTTTTAAGCTTCCTCGGCCTCGGCGTGGCGGTGCCGATGCCCTCGCTGGGCAGCCTGGCCAGCGACGCGATCAACGGCGTCAATACCTACCCGTACCTGCTGTTTATCCCGGCGCTGCTGATCAGCCTGATCATCCTCAGCTTCAACCTGCTGGGAGACGGCCTGCGCGACGCGTTTGACCCGAAGATGAAAAATTAAAGGAGGGGAAGTCGATGAGTGAATATCTGGTAAACATAGAACATGAGCGGCTCTCTTTCTTTACGCCCGCGGGCGAGGTAAAAGCGCTCAACGACGTGTCGATTCACCTGAGCGAAGGAGAGGTGCTCGGCATCGTGGGTGAGAGCGGTTCCGGCAAATCGGTGACGGCCTACAGCCTGATGGGGCTGACCGCCTATCCGGGCAGGCTGCTCGGCGGCACGCTGGATTTCAACGGCCATCACATCAACGACATGACGGAAAAAGAATTTCAGAAAATGCGCGGCAACGAGGTCTCCATCATTTTCCAGGATCCGATGACCAGCCTCAATCCGGTCTACACGGTAGGCAACCAGATCCGCGAGGCCCTCAAGCTGCACACGAATAAAAACAAGGCCGAGCGCCAGGCGCGGGCCATCGAGCTGCTGGAGCTGGTCGGCATCAACGAGCCGGAGAAGCGCCTGAAGCAGTATCCGCATGAGCTGTCGGGCGGTATGCGGCAGCGCGTGATGATTGCGATTGCCCTGGCCTGCGAGCCCAGGCTGCTGATCGCGGACGAGCCGACGACGGCGCTGGACGTGACCATCCAGGCCCAGATTCTGGAGCTGATGATGGAGCTGAAGGACAAGCTGGGCATGGCGATCATGATGATCACCCATGACCTGGGCGTGGTGGCGAGCATGTGCGACCACATCGCGGTCATGTACGCCGGCAACATCGTGGAGTACGGCACCACGGACGATATTTTCTACAATCCGAAGCATGAATATACCAAGGGCCTGCTGCGCAGCATCCCGCGCATGGACAGTAGAGAGCACGAGCGCCTGATTCCGATCGAAGGCACGCCGGTGGATCTTTTGAATCCGCCCAAGGGCTGCCCGTTCGCGTCGCGCTGCGACAGCTGCATGCAGATCTGCCTGCGCGAGAAGGCGCCGGTGACGTATTTCGGCGACGTACATTACACCTCCTGCTGGATGAATCAGAAGGCGGAGCTGGAAGGAGGAAACGGCAGATGAGCGAAAGATTACTCAGAGTGGAGCACCTTTACCAGTATTTCCCGGCCGGAGGATTCGGCAAAAAGAAAAAATACGTGCAGGCGGTGGACGACGTTTCGTTTTTTATCAATAAGGGCGAGACGCTGGGCCTGGTGGGCGAGTCCGGCTGCGGCAAGACGACCACGGGACGTTCGCTGCTGCGCCTCTATGAGCCCACGAAAGGACGCATCATCTACGACGGCAAGGTACTGTTTGACAGCGGCGACGTGCCGGTGATGGATGAGGACGGCAGGGACGTGCTGGAAAACGGCGCCACAAAGACGGGCGCGAAGACGGCGGTGGATATGAAGCCGTACCGCCGCGAGATGCAGATCGTTTTTCAGGACCCCTATGCGAGCCTCGACCCGCGGATGACGGTCGGGGACATCGTCGGGGAGGCTATCGATATTCATAAACTGGCGGCCACGAAGGAGGAGCGCTACAACAAGATCCAGCGTCTGCTGGAGTGCGTGGGCCTCAACTCCGAGCACGCCAACCGCTACCCGCACGAGTTTTCCGGCGGCCAGCGGCAGCGCGTCGGCATCGCCCGCGCCCTGGCGGTAGACCCGAAATTCATCGTCTGCGACGAGCCGATCTCGGCGCTGGACGTGTCGATTCAGGCGCAGGTGGTCAATATGTTCGAGGACCTGCAATCGGAGATGGGCCTGACCTACCTGTTCATCGCCCACGACCTGTCGGTGGTGAAGCATATTTCCAGCCGCATCGGCGTGATGTACCTCGGGAAGCTGGTGGAGCTGGCGGACAGCTACGAGCTGATCTTCCACAGCGTGCATCCGTACACGCAGAGCCTGATTTCCGCGATTCCGATCGCGGATCCGAAGACGGCGCGCGCCAACAAGCGCATCGCGCTCAAGGGCGACGTGCCCAGCCCGCTGAACCCGCCGTCCGGCTGCCGTTTCCGCACGCGCTGTCCGTATGCGACGGAGCAGTGCGCGGCCGAGACGCCGAAGTGGCGCGAGGTCAGCAAGGGGCACTATGCGGCATGCCACCGTATCGGCAGTATGTAATGGCTGAAGCTTTTACATAAAAAAATTTTAAAGGAGGAACAAAATGAAAAAGAGAGTAATCAGTGTGCTGCTGGCAGCTGTGATGACCGTCTCCATGGTGAGCGGCCTGACCATGACTGCGGCGGCGGAAGAAGCAGAGGGAAAGCAGCTCTCCGTTCAGATCGGTCCGAACCCGGAAACGATTGACCCGGCGCTCAACAGCGCGGTGGACGGCGGCAACATGATCCTGCATGCGTTCGAGGGACTGCTGACCATCGACAGAGACGGCCAGATCGCTCCGGGCCAGGCGGAGACCTGGGAGACCTCGGAGGACGGCCTGACCTGGACCTTCCATCTTCGCGAGGGCCTGAAATGGTCGGACGGCAGCGACCTTACGGCGAACGACTTCGTCTACAGCTGGAAGCGCGTATGCGATCCGATGCTGGCGGCTCCGTACGCAGAGACCGTGCTCGGCATGGTAGAGGGCTTTGACGAGGCGATCGGCGGCGATCTGGATGCGCTTCAGGTGAGCGCGCCGGACGACCTGACGCTGGTTGTGAAGCTGTCTGCTCCGTGCACCTATTTTGACAGCCTGGCGGCGTTCGCTACCCTGAGCCCGGTTCAGCAGGCGACGGTAGAGGCGAACGGCGACGCATGGGCGGTCGACGCATCCACCTACGTTTCCAACGGCCCGTTCTACGTGACCGAGTGGGTACCGGATTCCCATATCATCATGAGCAAGAACCCGAACTACTGGGATGCGGATTCGATCAAGCTCGGCAGCATCAAGTTCAACCTGATCGAGGATCCTAACGCAACCTACAGCGCATACCAGAGCGGCGAGATCCTGTTTGCAAAGGACGTTCCAACCGAGGAAATCCCGAGCCTGCAGGACAGCGACGAGTTCTTTGTAGACCCGATCATCGGCACCTACTACATCTCCTACAACACACAGATCGAGCCGTTCAACGATCCGCTGGTACGCAAGGCTCTGAACCTGGCGATTGACAGAGAGTACGTGGCGAACACGGTTATGCAGGGCACCTATTCACCGGCGACCAACTTCATGGGCCCGGGCTGGGTGGACACCGACGGCAGCAGCTTCATGGACAATGCGAACGGCGGCGAGCCGTATCTGCCGGCGACCGCAGACATCGAGGGCGCCAAGGCGGCTCTGGAAGAGGCCGGCTACCCGAACGGCGAAGGCCTTCCGGTCCTGCACTACAGCACCAACGACGCAGGCTACCACAAACCGGTTGCAGAGTATCTGCAGAGCGCGTGGGCGGAAATCGGCGTCACGCTGGAGATCGAGATCGTTGAGTGGTCCAGCTTCACCCCGATGCGCCGCGCCGGCGACTATGAGATCGCCCGCAACGGCTGGGTAGGAGACTACACGGATCCGTCCAACATGCTGGATCTGCTTTACTCCACCAACAGCAACAACGACGGTAAGTTCAACAACGCAGACTACGACGCGGCAATGGATCTTTCCAGAACGACCACCGACCCGGAGGAGCGCTCCGCAGCGCTTCATGAGGCGGAGGATATCATGATGGAAGAGTACGCATGCATCCCGCTTGCATACTACAACGACTTCTGGCTGCAGAGCCCGAAGATCGAGGGCGCATGGCATTCCGCAAACGGATACTGGTACTTCATGTACGCTGACGTTGTCGAGTAATCCGGCGCAGAACAAAAATACAAGAGGGGCAGGGCGTCTTCGGAGGGAACGGAAACGAATCCTCCGGAGGGGTTCCTGCCCCTTTCCGTCTCTTGACTTATCGGGGCGCAAGCGGTATAGTCAGACTGGGGAGTGAACCGGAAAACGCAGTACAGAAATCTGGAGTGTCCTATGCAGAAACCCTTTTTTGAAGTGTTCCCGATGCTTGATCTTGGCGACGAGATGCACAGCCTGCTGGAGTTTGTGCAGGTGAGCAGGGTCACGATGAACCGGGAGCGCACCTTGATGCGCATTTATCTGGAGAGCGAAAAGCTGATCCACAAAAAATATATTTTCGAGATTGAGCGGGCGGTTGAGAGCCAGCTTTTTTCGGACGTCGTGATGACGGTCCGGGTCATCGAGAAATTTCATCTGTCCAGGCAGTACACGCCGCGCCGGCTGATGCCGGTGTACGAGGACAGCATCCTGCTGGAGCTGCGCGCATACAACGCGCTGCTATACAGCCTGATGAAAGAGTCGGAAAAGATATTCGACGGGGAGGAGACGCTTTCTCTGCGGATTCCGGACAGCGTGGTGGCGGACGGCAAGGAGGAGGAACTGCTGTCGATCCTGGAGAAAATTTTCTGTGAGCGGTGCGGACTGAATTTCCACGTCAGCGCGCAGCGCGTACAGCCGAAGGAAAACGCCAGAAAAAAGCTGCGCGAGCAGGAGCTGGAGCAGGAGGTCGCCGCGATTTCCAGAAATTATGCGGCGGCAAAGGCGGGAGAACAGGAGCGCGCCGCGGAGGCGGACGGCCAGGACGCTGCCGCCGGGAACGCCGGGGCGGGCAGGACCGCGCAGGCGCAGAGTGGAAAAGCGCAGGGCAGGGCCGCGCAGGCGCCAAACGGGAAAGCGCAGGATGCGCGGGCGAAAAACAAAGCGGCGCAGGCTGCGGGCGGAGCCGCCTCCGCGCCAAATCCGCAGTCTAAGGGCGCGTTCGCGGGAGGCGGCCGCTTCGCCGCGGGCAGGCGGTCTGCGGATCCGGATATGATTTACGGCCGGGATTTCACCGGCGAGGTGACGGCCATCGAGGACATTACCGGCGAGATCGGGCGCGTGATCATCCGCGGCCAGGTGCTGACGAGCGAGACGCGCGAGCTGCGCAGCGGAAAAATCATGCTTGTCTTTGCGCTGTCGGATTTTACCGACACCATCAATGTTAAAATGTTCTTGGATTCCGAAGCGGCGGAGGAGCTGACGGCGCTGATTGCAAAGGGCAGCTTTCTCATGCTCTCCGGCGTGACGACCATCGACCGCTTTGACAGCCAGCTCACGATCGGCAGCGTCGGCGGCATCCGCAAGATCGCGGATTTCCGCGAGAAACGGCTCGACACGTCGCCGCAGAAGCGGGTGGAGCTGCACTGCCACACCAAGATGAGCGACATGGACGGCGTCTCCGACGTCAAAGACATCATCGACCGCGCCATCAGCTGGGGCCATTCGGCCATCGCGATTACCGACCACGGCGCGGTGCAGGCCTTCCCGGACGCCAACCACGCGATTCCCAAGGGCAGCGATTTCAAGGTCATCTACGGCATGGAGGCCTATCTGGTGGACGATTTAAAGGAGATCGCGGCCAACGTGCAGGGCCAGACGCTGGAGGAACCGTTCGTGGTGTTCGACCTGGAGACGACCGGCTTCTCGCCGGTGCAGAACCGCATCATCGAGATCGGCGCGGTGAAGGTCGAGCGGGGACGGATCACCGATCGGTTCAGCACCTTTGTCAATCCGCAGACGCCGATTCCGTTCCGCATCGAGGAGCTGACCCACATCAACGACGACATGGTGCTGGACGCGCCCGTGATCGGGCAGGCGCTGCCGGAATTTATGAAATTCTGCGAGGGCTGCGTGATGGTGGCACACAACGCCTCGTTTGACATGAGCTTTATCGAAGAAAACTGCCGCCGGCTGGGCCTTCCCTGCGGCAAGACCTCGATCGACACGGTGGGGATGGCGCGGGTGCTGCTGCCGAAGCTGAACCGCTACAAGCTGGACACCATCGCCAAAACGCTGGGCGTGCCGCTGGAGAGCCATCACCGGGCGGTGGACGACGCCGGGTGCACGGCGCAGATTTTCGTGAAGTTCCTCGACATGCTGCAGAAGCAGGGCATCCATACGCTGGAGGAGCTCAATGCCTTCGGGGAATCCACCCCCGAGCAGATCAAGAAGCTGCCGACCTACCATGCGATCATCCTTGCCGCGAACGATACTGGCCGCGTCAATCTGTACCGTCTGGTGTCGTGGTCTCACCTGAATTATTACAGCCGCCGTCCGCGGGTGCCCAAGAGCGTGCTCCAGAAGTACCGCGAGGGCCTGATTCTGGGCTCGGCCTGCGAGGCGGGCGAGCTCTACCAGGCGGTGCTGCGCGGCAGCCCGGAGCAGGAGCTGGCGCGGCTTGTGGATTTTTACGATTATCTGGAGATTCAGCCGCTCGGCAACAATATGTTCATGACGCGGGAGGATTACGAGGACCGCAAGACGGTGGACGATCTGAAAGAGCTGAACCGCCGGATCGTGGAGCTCGGCGAGCGCTACCGCAAGCCGGTGGTGGCCACCTGCGACGTCCATTTCCTGGATCCGAAAGACGAGGTCTACCGCCGCATCATCATGGACAGCAAGGGCTTCAAGGACGCCGACAACCAGGCGCCGCTCTACCTGCGCACGACCGCGGAGATGCTGGAGGAATTCGCCTACCTCGGCGAGGAAAAGGCCTACGAGATCGTGGTCACAAACACCAACAAAATCGCGGATCTCTGCGAAAAAATTTCGCCGGTGCGGCCGGACAAATGCCCGCCGGTGATCGAAAACTCCGACCAGATTCTGCGCAGCCTCTGTTATGAGAAGGCGCATGAGATTTACGGGGAGGAGCTGCCGGAGGTGGTCTCCGAGCGTCTGGAGCGGGAACTGCACTCCATTATTTCCAACGGGTTTGCGGTCATGTACATCATCGCCCAGAAGCTGGTCTGGAAATCCAACGCCGACGGCTATCTCGTGGGTTCCCGCGGATCGGTGGGCTCGTCGTTTGTGGCGACGATGGCCGGAATCACGGAGGTCAATCCTCTGAGCCCGCATTATTACTGTCCGCAGTGCCATTACAGCGAATTTGATTCCGAGGAGGTAAAGCGGTTCGCCGGCATGGCCGGCTGCGACATGCCGGACAAGGCCTGCCCGCGCTGCGGCGCGCCTCTGAAAAAAGAGGGCTTCGACATCCCGTTTGAGACCTTCCTCGGCTTTAAGGGCAACAAAGAGCCGGATATCGATCTCAATTTCTCCGGCGAGTACCAGAGCAAGGCCCACAAATACACGGAGGTGATCTTCGGCGCCGGGCAGACGTTCCGCGCCGGCACCATCGGCACGCTGGCCGACAAGACCGCCTACGTCTACGTCAAGCGCTACTACGAGCAGCACGATCAGCGCAAGCGCAACTGCGAGATCGACCGCATCGTGCAGGGCTGCGTGGGCGTGCGGCGGACGACGGGCCAGCACCCGGGCGGCATCATTGTGCTGCCGCTGGGCGAGGAGATTTATTCGTTCACGCCGGTGCAGCATCCGGCCAACGACACGACGACGGATATTATCACGACGCATTTTGACTATCACTCGATCGACCACAACCTGCTCAAGCTCGACATCCTCGGACACGATGATCCGACCATGATCCGCATGCTGGAGGACCTGACCGGCATCGACGCCCGCAAAATCCCGCTGGACGATCCGGCGGTGATGTCGCTGTTTTCAGGCACGGAGGCGCTCGGCATCACGCCGGAGGAGATCGGCGGCGTCCCCCTGGGTTCGCTCGGCATCCCGGAGTTCGGCACCGAGTTCGCGATGCAGATGCTGATCGATACCAAACCGACGCATTTTTCCGATCTGGTCCGCATCGCCGGCCTGGCGCACGGCACCGACGTCTGGCTGGGCAACGCGCAGACGCTGATTCAGTCGGGCAAGGCCACGATTTCCACGGCCATCTGCACGCGCGACGATATCATGATCTACCTGATCGGCAAAGGCATGGACAGCGAGCTCTCGTTCACGATCATGGAGAGCGTGCGCAAGGGCAAGGGCCTGAAGGAGGAGTGGGAGCGGGAGATGCTGGCGCACGATGTGCCCGACTGGTACATCTGGTCCTGCAAAAAGATCAAATACATGTTCCCGAAGGCGCACGCGGCGGCCTACGTGATGATGGCGTGGCGGATCGCCTACTGCAAGATCAATTATCCGCTGGCCTACTATGCGGCGTATTTCAGCATCCGCGCCTCAGGCTTCGACTACGAGCTGATGTGCCTGGGGAAGGAAAAGCTGCTGTACCACATGAAAGACTTTGAAAAGCGCATGGATACGCTGAGCAAAAAGGAACAGGATACCTACAAGGATATGAAGAGCGTGCTGGAAATGTATGCGCGCGGCTTCGAGTTTATGCCGATCGACATTTACCGGGCGCAGGCCGTGCGCTTCCAGATCATCGACGGCAGGCTGATGCCGTCTTTGAGCTCCATTTCCGGCCTCGGCGACAAGGCGGCGGCCGCCATCGTCGACGCGGCCCAGGACGGCGCGTTTTTGTCCAAGGACGATTTCATGGTCCGCACCAAGGCCGGAAAAACGCTCACCGACCTTCTGTGCGACCTGAAGATACTCGACCACCTGCCGGAGACGAACCAGCTGTCTATTTTCGACTACGCGGTTTAGGCGCGGGCCTTGCCGTCATTTTGAAAGGATTTTTATGTTAGAACCATTCTACCCCGACGAATACCTGGACTCCGCCTACGCGGTCGATTACGCCGGTTTCTACCGGCGGGGCTACCGCGGCGTCATTTTCGACATTGACAATACGCTGGTGCCGCACGGCGCGCCGGCGGATGCGCGCGCCAAAGCGCTGTTTGCCCGGCTGAGGGAGCTGGGCTTTTCCAGCTGCCTGCTGTCCAACAACAAGCGGCCGCGGGTGGAGATGTTCAATGAGGAGATTCAGACGCTGTTTATCGAGAAGGCGAACAAGCCCTCGGTAAAGAGCTACCGGCGGGCGATGGAGCTGATGGGGACCACGCGGGAGACGACGCTCTTTGTCGGCGACCAGCTGTTCACCGACGTGCTCGGCGCGCGGCGCGCGGGCATCCACGCGGTTCTCGTGAAGCCGATTCACCCGAAGGAGGAAATCCAGATCGTGCTCAAGCGCTATCTGGAGCGGATTGTGCTGTATTTTTATAAAAGGAGGATGGCGCATGCAGGGACAGATGAGCCTGTTTGACGACCGGGAGCAGTCCGCGCCGCTGGCGAGCCGCCTGCGCCCGGAGACGCTGGACGAGTATGTGGGCCAGCAGCATCTGGTCGGCAAAGGCCGGATTCTGCGGCAGCTGATCGAGAAGGACCAGGTGTCGTCGATGATTTTCTGGGGGCCTCCCGGCGTCGGCAAGACGACGCTGGCGCGGATTATCGCCCGGCAGACGGAGGCCGAATTCGTGGAGTTCAGCGCGGTCACCAGCGGCATTAAGGAGATCAAGGAAGTGATGCAGCGGGCCGAGCAGAACCGCCGTTACGGGATGCGGACGCTGCTGTTTGCGGACGAGATTCACCGCTTCAACAAAGCCCAGCAGGACGCCTTTCTCCCCTGGGTGGAAAAGGGCAGCATCATCCTGGTGGGCGCGACCACCGAAAACCCGTCGTTTGAGATCAATTCCGCTTTGCTGTCGCGGTGCAAGGTGTTTATCCTGAAGGAGCTGGAGGAGGCGGATCTTCTGCAGCTTCTGCACCACGCCCTGCACAGCCCGAAGGGCTTCGGGAACCTGCAGCTTTCCGTGGAGGAGGATCAGCTGGCGGCGATCGCCCGCTTTGCCAACGGCGACGCGCGCACGGCCCTGAACACGCTGGAGATGGCGGTGCTGAACGGAAAGATGGACGAAAGCGGCGTGATCTGCGTGGACCGGGAGGTGCTGGAGCAGTGCATGAACCGGCGCTCTCTGCTGTACGACAAGACCGGCGAGGAGCATTACAACCTGATCTCCGCCCTGCACAAGTCGATGCGCAACAGCGACCCGGACGCGGCCGTCTACTGGATGTGCCGGATGTTAGACGGCGGCGAGGACCCGCTGTACATCGCGCGCCGGCTGATCCGCTTCGCCAGCGAGGACGTGGGCATGGCCGACCCGCAGGCGCTGCAGCTCGCGGTGTCCGTTTATCAGGCCTGCCATTTTCTGGGGATGCCGGAGTGCGACGTGCATCTGACGCACGCGGTGGTCTACCTCTCGATGGCCCCGAAGTCCAGCGCGCTTTACCGCGCCTGCGAGGCCTGCAAGCGCGACGTGCGCGAGCTTCCGGCGGAGCCGGTGCCGCTGCAGATCCGCAACGCGCCCACGGGCCTGATGCGGGAGCTGCATTACGGCGAGGGTTATCAGTACGCGCATGACACGGAGGAGAAGCTGACGAAGATGCAGTGCCTGCCGGACGCGCTCGCGGGACGGCGATACTATGAGCCGACCGCGGAGGGCGGCGAGAGGCAGGTGAAGGAGCGGCTGGAACAGATTCTGGAGTGGAAAGCGCGATAAATCACAAGGACTGTGAAAAAGACGCGTGATTCCCGGATCACGAAACATACCGGAAAACAAGAAAGAGGAGTCCTGTCATGAAAAGGAAGCAGAAAATCCTGTCCGCGCTCTGTCTTGCGTCCGTCTGCCTTGCATGCGGGCTGACCGCGGCGGCCGGTGCGCCGGATGAGACAAAAGCGGAAACGCGGAGCGAAACGGAAATACAGAACGGAGCGGAAGCGCAGGAAAAACCGGAAATACAGAGCGGAGCGGAAGCGCAGGAAAAACCGGGAACGCAGAACAGGACGGAAGACGAAACCGGGGCGGAGGACGGAACAGGAACGGGAGCCGGGACGGAAACAGAAACGGAAACCGAAATGGAATCTGAGACACAGCCGCCGGATCTGGAGGAGATCGAATACCTCGTGTGCACCTCCGACGACATTGTGATGGATTTGTTTCGCAGCTTTGCGGATGCACGGGAGAAATACTGCCGGCAGTATGTCGAAGTCACCGGCTCCGTGCGGGACTGGAGTACGGCCGGCGGCCAGGACGCAGGTCACGGACAGGACACAGAGCATGACCAGATCACGGATAACACCCGGGACACGGATAACGCCCGGATCACGGATAACGCCCGGGACACAGACAACAACCGTGGCACGGATGACGCACGGGACACGGACGGGACACAGGAACCGCCGCGCTCCCGCCTACGGCTGGAGTGCAGCCTGCAGCTGGACAACGGTTACGGCTGGGCGCTGCAGACCTTTGTCGTGGGAGATACGGAATTTTTTGAGGGATTCCTCACTGAGGAAGAGTTTGAAACCGCCACCGCATCCCTGTCTCCGGGCGATACGGTGACGGTGCGCGCCTACGTCGGCCGCGACGGAATCGACGAGGACTACGGCCTTGGCGGCACGCTGGTCTCCATCGAAAAGAGCGGCGGACAGGCAGGCGAATAACCGGACGGTGTGCAGAAATCCGGGCGGTCAGGTGATCGGCGCCGGGTTGAAGATGCACATGTCGTTGTGGAATCCGTACTGATCGCTGTACGGCTCGCGGACGCCGCTGGCGACGTCGAGAATCATGTTGAAAATTTCGGTTCCGACCTCGGCGATCGTGGCTTCTCCAGTGGCCACCGCGCCTGCGAAGATGTCGATCAGGTCAAACCAGTGCGCTTTCAGCTCATTGCGGCTGCAGACCTTGATGACGGGGCTGATATCCAGCCCGTAGGGCGTGCCGCGGCCGGTCATGAAGACCTGAAGGCCGATGCCGCTGGCCACCTGGCAGGGACCGCAGACGATATCGCTGGCCGGGGTGGCCGCATAGATCAGGCCGTGCCTGGTCGGCTTTTCCGCCGGGCTCAGCACCTCGACGATGGGGCTGGTGCCGGACTTGGCGATCGAACCCATGGCCTTTTCCACGATGTTGGCAAGGCCTCCTTTTTTATTGCCCGGCGTGGGGTTGGCATGGCATCGCGGTCGACCCCGCCGGCATCCAGATAATCGTCGTACCATTTCATTTCCTGCGCCAGCCGGTCGCGCGTGAAAGCGTCGGGACATCTGGCCGCGAGCATCTGCACGCCGTCGCGCACCTCCGTGACCTCGCTGAACATCACGGTCGCGCCTCCGCGCACCAGCATGTCGGCGGCGTTCATTCAGTTTTTTCAGCTTTTTCTCCGCCATCTCCAGAATCGCGTTCATCATGGCGTCATGTCCGGCCCAGTCCTGGAGCGTCAGCACGTTCTCCGGGGTGATATCTTCGGGCGGCAGCACGCGGTCGTAGGTCAGCTTTTCGCAGCCCAGCCCGACGACCATGATTTCCCCGCCAAAGTTGGGGTGACGGATGACGTTTGTAATCGCCCGGATCGGAATCGGGGCCAGGGGTGCGTTGATGGCGACACCGCAGCCGCAGGGGTGCGTCACGGCGACGACTCCGTCCACGTTCGGATATTTGGGCAGCAGCTCTTTGCGGATCCGCTCGGCCGCCACCTTGAGTACGCCCGCCGGAATGTCCGTGAGCGCGATCTTATGCGCCTGCGGGATCGGGTCGCGGGTGACGAGCCCGGGGAGCAGTTCGGTGCCTGTGGGCAGATCCTGCACGGCCACGGCGACATTGTCACGTTCCTGAATTTTGATCATCAGTGGTTTCAAATTACCGCCTCCTCTCATATATACATAACTATAAAACGCGGCAAAACCATCTGTAAATCGACGAAATAGCCAAGAAATTTTTCTATATTTTCCGTTTTCCACAAACTTGCAGAATCAGAAAGAAATCATTCAAAAACCGTTCAAATTCCTTTCATGAGCATATCGCACAGCGTTCACTTTGAAATAAAAGAAATAAAATGAATGAATTGTGAAATATATCATTCATAATATGAAATTTCCCTACGAGGAAATGACGGAAATTGCGCGTGAGCTGGTAGAGGAACAGAATCTGAGCGTGGCATGCCTGAAAACCGTGCAGACGATCGACGCCGTGCAGGAGGCGCGGGAGGCGATCGAGGCCGGCGCGGACATCATCGTGTGCTGCGGCTATCAGGCGATTCTGATCAAGCGGTATACCAAGGTGCCGGTGGCGGAGGTGCGCCTGCACACGCAGGAGATCGGCCTGCTGCTGAAAAAGGCGAAGGCACGGAGTATTCGCGCATCGGCGAGGCGATTCACAACAACAGCAACCGCAGGTCGGGCGCCTTCGTCAGCGTCAACCTCTGTGCGGTGGAGCCGGAGAAGCAGATGGAGCTGCTGTTCGGGGAGGGCGACCGCAAAAAGGATGAGAGCGGGCAGCCGCCCGGCGGTGGCGCGCGCGGATCACGGGACGCTGTTTCTGGTCGGCATCGAGCGCATGACGATGCCCGTGCAGCACCGGCTGATGCGGATGTTTGCGTTCGAGAACATCATGCGCACGGATATTCAGCCGATGGAGGAGCTGAACGTGCGGGTGATCGCCGTCTCCAAGACGAACCTGCGCTGCCGCGTGGCGGAGGGCGATTTCAGCGAGCGGCTGTATTACATCCTCCAGGGGCTGACCCTGGAAATCCCCTCCCTGAACCAGCGCCAGGAAGACCTGCGGTATTATTTTGAAAAGTTTTTCCGGGAGTTTTCCAAGAAGTACAACAAATATCTGGTGGCGACGCAGGGCGCGTACGAGCGCATCCGCACGCTTTCCTGGGAGGGAAACCTGCTCCAGCTCAATGCCTTCTGCGAGCGCCTGGTGCTGGCCGCGGATCACCGCAGCATCGACGAGGTGTACATCCAGAAAACGTTCGATTCCCTGTACCCGCATATCCGTGAGAGCGGCGGCGAGCGGCAGGTCGTGGTCTATCATTCCCCGGAGGCGGACCGGATCCACGAGCTTCTGGAAAAGCACCGCGGAAACCGCGCGCAGGTGGCGCAGGAGCTGGGCATCAGCACGCCCACGCTGTGGCGGCGCATGAAAAAATACGGGGTGGAGGCGAAATACACCTGACCCCGTTTTCCCGCAAAACATCTTGCATTCGCCTGCCGCAAAGCATCTGCATTCGCCTGCCGCAAACATCTGCATTCGTCTGCCGCAAAGCATATGCATTCGCCTGCGGCAAATGGGCTGCCGGCGCGCCTCCCCTGCGGCAGGCTCCGGCGGCCTGTCAATCCGCAGAAAGCCCAAATTCTGTGGCTCATATTTTTGGAGAACGAATAAATATTCAAATCAGGAAAGAATTATTTCAGATTATTTTTCACATCATTCATTTTTGAAAAAATCCCTTATGCAGCTTTGGAAACGACGAAATAAAAATTTCAGAAAATGAAACGCAGAACACAAAAAGCGAAAGAATAGTAATACTACAAAAAAATGACCGTTTCGCCTTAGCGGTTCTGTCAATAGTTTTCTGCTGTTTCTTTTTATAAAATTACAGTATCAGAGACGCAGAAATGCGAAAAGGAGGAAATAAAACATGAAAATTGGATTCATTGGACTTGGAATCATGGGCAAACCGATGAGCAAGAATCTGGTCAAGGCCGGCTATGAGCTGGTGGTTTACAACCGCAGCCAGGCGAAGGCGGACGAGCTGGTGGAGATGGGCGCGATCCGCGGAACGAATCCTGCCGACGTGGCAGGACAGTGCAGGGTCATCATCACCATGCTGCCCAATTCCCCGCAGGTGCGCGAGGTGTGCCTGGGAGAAAACGGCATCATCGAGGCGGCGCAGCCGCTGGTGGATGCCACGAACGAGGCCGGCGAGACGATCACGGGCATCGTCAACGCCATACAGGACGGCCTCGGCAGCACGCTGAAAAGCACCGGCATCATCATCGGCCTCGGCGTGATGATGGGCGGTATCCTTGAGGAATCCGGCGCGGCGGAGAAGATGGCGTATTCCTTTATCCGTGCCGTCGGCAAAAAGAAAGAAGAGTGGGCGCTGGCAATGGCGGCCGGCCTGCAGCTGACGCACTGCCTGGTGCCTCCGACGCCGGGTCCGACGACGGCGGCAAGCATGCTCGACGTTGACGTCGGCCAGATGATTATCTTTGGTTCCCTGATTTCCATCCTGATGCTGGTGGTCGCGGTTTTCTACTGCCAGTGGATCGGAAAGAAAATCTATCAGATTCCGCGCGAGGACGGCGGATTCGACCGCAAAGAGTTCAAAAAAGAGTACATCAAATCCATGGATGAGCTGGAGCATCTGATGAACGAGAAGCAGCTTCCGGGTCTCGGCGTTTCCATCGCCCCGATCGTGGTTCCGCTGATCCTGATTCTGGCGAACACCATCCTTGACCTGGCGGGCATCGAGATCAGCCTGCTCGCGTTCCTGGGTTCCCCGATCATCGCTCTAGCGATCGGCACCCTGCTGGCGATCTACGGCCTGATGGCAAAGAGCGACAACAAGAAAGTGCTCAATATCATGGACAACGCCATCAAGAGCACCGGCATCATCATGCTGATCACAGGCGCCGGCGGTTCCCTCGGCAACGTGATCAAAGTCAGCGGCGTCGGCAACGCGCTCGGCGAGCTGGTCCTCAAGCTCCCGCTTCCGGCAGTCCTGATCCCGTTCCTGATCGCGGCGCTGATGCGTATCGCGCTCGGTTCGGCGACGGTGGCAATCACGACCGCGGCTTCTTTGTCGGCTCCGCTTCTGGGCGCGCTGTCCGTAAGCCCGCTGCTGATGGCGATTTCCTGCTGCGTGGGCGCGATTTCTTTCTCGTACTTCAACGACAGCGGATTCTGGGTGTGGAACGGCATGTTCGGCGTCGACGACATTCAGGATCAGATCCGATGCAAGACGGCGATTTCCATGATCATGTCGGTGGTCGGCGTCGTGGAACTGTTGATTTTATCGATCTTTATGCATTAAGAGGTGGCTGAATTATGAGGAATACGGATTTTATCAAGGGCGTGATCGTTCCCATCATTACGCCGATCGACGCGGAGGAGAAGATTGACGAGAAGCGGATGCGGGCGCAGGTGGAATATGTCATCAAAGGCGGCCTGCACGGCATTCTGGCGTTCGGCAGCAACGGCGAGTTTTACGAGATCGAGGAGGACGAGATGGAGCGCGGCCTCAAGATCATGATCGACCAGGCGGCGGGCCGGGTGCCGGTCTATTTCGGAATCGGCGCTATCAGCACGCAGAAATGCGTGCGCCTCGCAAAAATGGCGGCGGCAAACGGCGCGGACGGCATCTCGGTGCTGCAGCCGATGTTCCTGAAGCCGACGGAGGCGGAGCTGTTTCTGCATTTCAAGACGATTGCGGAAGCGGTGCCGGAGACTCCGATGCTGCTCTACAACAATCCCGGCCGCGTGGGCTACACGATGTCCGGCAATCTGGTGGAGCGTCTGGCGCATGAGGTGGAGAACATCGTCGGCATGAAGGACACCAGCGGCGACATCACGCAGACGGAGGAATTTATCCGCCGGACCAGGGATGTGGATTTCAAGGTGTTCGGCGGCAAAGACATGCTGCTCTACGCATCCATGTGCCACGGCGCGGTCGGCGGCGTCTGTACCGCGGGCAACTTTATGCCGGAACTGATCACGGACATCTACAATAAATATGTGGCGGGCGACCTGCAGGGCTCCCTGGAGGCGCAGTTCAAGCTGAATCCGGTCCGCCTTTCCATAGACGGCGCGAGCTTCCCGGTGGCGGCCAAGGATATGGCGAACCTGCGCGGACTCGACGTCGGCGAGCCGTACCGCCCGAACCTGCTGACGCCGGAGGGGCCGGTGCTCGACAAAATAAAAGCTGAGATGAAGAAAGCTGGGCTGATCTGAGATGGCAGTACATATTATCAATGAAGCAAACCGTTGTCTGAACTGCAAAAAGCCCATGTGCCAGCAGGGCTGTCCCGTGCACACGCCGATTCCGCAGATTATACAGCTTTTCAAAGAGAACCGGCTGATGGAGGCGGGCGCGGAGCTGTTTGAGAACAATCCGCTGTCCGTGATCTGCTCCATCGTCTGCAACCATGAGGCGCAGTGCGCGGGGCACTGCATCCGTGGCAAAAAGGACAGTCCGGTCCAGTTTTACGACATCGAGGAATTTGTCTCCGACGCATACCTGGACCGCATGGAATGCCGGAAGCCTGAGAAGAAGGGGAAGACGGCGGCGGTCATCGGCGGCGGCGCGGCCGGCATGACTGTGGCGATTCTCCTCGCCCGGCAGGGATACGGGGTGACGATCCTCGAGGAGAAGGACGAAATCGGCGGCATGATGCAGTACGGGATTCCGGCCTTCCGGCTTCCCAAGTCGATCCTTGACCGTTATAAGAAACGGATGCTGGAGATGGGCATCCAGATCCGCCCCAATACGGTGATCGGCACTGCGCTGACGATCGAGAATCTGTTCCGCGACGGGTATGCGGCCGTGTTCGTCGGCACCGGCGTGTGGCGGCCGAAGACGCTGGGCATCGAGGGCGAGTCCCTTGCCAACGTGCATTTCGGGATTTCCTACCTCTCCAACCCGCAGGCCTACGATCTGGGGTGGGGAGGAGGTCGCCATCATCGGCATGGGCAACGTGGCGATGGACGTGGCGAGAACGGCCTTGCGCAACGGCGCAAAAAAGGTTACATTGTATGCGAGAGGCAAAAAGATTGACGCCAGTTCGCATGAGGTGGCCTACACCCGCCTGGACGGCGCGGAGCTGGTCTTCAGCAGGGCGATCGAACGGATTACGCCCGACGGGCCTGTTTTCCGCATCTCCGTTTTTGACGAGGAGGACCGGGTCACGGGCTACGAGGAGGAGCGCGAGCAGGTGCACGCCGACTCCACGATCATCGCGGTCAGCCAGGGACCGAAGAACAAGCTGATTCTGACGACGGAGGGATTGAAAGGCTCCGAAAAGGGGCTGCTGCTCGTGGACGAGAACTTCATGACGACCCGCGAGGGCGTGTTCGTCGCCGGCGACGTCGTTCACGGCTCAAAAACGGTGGTTCACGCCGTGGAGGAAGCGAAAAAGGCGGCTGAGGCGATGATTCGCTATATGGAACGGTAATCAGGAGGATAAGGTTATGAAGGTCGTAATTGCGATTGATTCGTTCAAGGGAAGCATGAATTCCATGGAGGCCGGCAGCGCGGCCTGCGCCGGCATCCGCAAAGCCTTCAGCGACGCCAAGGTAGTCGTGAAGCCTCTGGCGGACGGCGGCGAGGGCACGACGGAGGCGCTGGTGGAGGGCCTCGGGGGAGAGTACGTCTCCCTCGGGGTCAGAGGGCCGCTGGGCGGAACGACCCGTGCGAAATACGGGATTCTGGCGGACGGGAAAACCGCGGTGATGGAGATGGCGGAAGCCTCCGGCATCATCCTCGTAAAGCGGGAGGAGCTGGACCCGTGGAGAGCGAGACCTACGGCGTCGGCGAGATGATTCTGGACGCGGTAAAACGCGGCTGCCGGGAGTTTATCATCGGCATCGGAGGCAGCGCGACCTCAGAGGGCGGCACGGGCATGCTGCGCGCGCTCGGCTATGAATTTCTCGACGAGCAGGGCCGTCCGATCCGCGAGGGCCTGCAGGACCTGGACAAAATCGCGCAGATTTGTGCGGCGCACGTACCGGAAGAGCTGAAGGAGTGTCATTTCCAGATCGCCTGCGACGTGACCAACCCGCTCTGCGGCGAAAACGGCGCGGTATATGTGTTCGGCCCGCAGAAGGGCGTGAAAGAGGCAGAGAAGCAGCCGCTGGATGAAAAGATGCGGCACTATGCGCAGAAGACGCAGGAGTTTACGGGCAGAGACTGCAGCCTCTGCGAGGGAGCCGGAGCCGCCGGAGGGCTCGGATTCGCGTTCCTGAGCTATCTGCCCAACGCGGAACTGAAATCCGGGATTGACATCGTGCTGCGGGCCATCCGTCTCGAGGACGAGGTGAAGGACGCCGATATTGTGATCACTGGCGAGGGCCGGCTGGACTTCCAGACGGCGATGGGCAAGGTGCCGGTGGGCGTCGCACGCCTCGCCAAAAAGTACGGCGCGCAGGTGATCGCTTTCGCCGGAGGCGTGACCGACGACGCGGTCGAGTGCAACAAAAAGGGCATCGACGCCTTTTTCCCGATCGTGCGCGGCGTGACCACGCTGGACGAGGCGATGATGCCGGAAAACGCGCGGAAGAATATGGAGCTGGCGGCGGAGCAGGTGTTCCGTCTGCTGGCGGGAAAAAGCGGCGGGGAGTAAACCCCGCCGTTTTATGTATGAATTCAGGCTGTTGCAGGTAATTTCGATTTTCGCGTTTTGAAAAGCGGAAATGCCTGAACCCGGAAATGCCTGAACCCGGAAATGCCTGAACCCGGAAATGGCTGAATCCGGGGATGGCTAAACCCGGAAATGGCTGAACCCGGAAATGCCTGAACCTGGGGATGGCTGATGCTGCCCGTGCATGGCTGTATTCATGCACTATCGGATTACCTTGTTTCGATTTCACTTTATCTCGTACGCGTCGTGTGCAGCTGCTTTCCGCTTAGTCATCTTTCAAATGCAATTTGCCCGCGGCAGATGGTACAGCGGACTCTCCCGTACAGCTCCATGCCCGTGAAAGGAGTGTTCTCGGATTTGGAGCGGTAGCCGCCGGCGATAAAAGGCTCGTCGGGGCGGAAGATGACGAGATCCGCGTCGCTGCCGGGAGCCAGCGTGCCGTAATCCGGAAAAGAATAGAGGCGGGCCGGGGCGACGGTCATTTTCTGCAGAAGCTGCAAAAGCGTCAGGTGGCCGGGGCGCACGAGGTTGGTGATGCCGAGCGCGAGCGCGGTTTCCAGGCCGATGATGCCGCTGGGCGCGGCGAAAAAGTCTTCAGTTTGTTTTTCAGCGGTGCTGTGCGGCGCGTGGTCAGTGGCGATCAGGTCAATGGTGCCGTCGCGCAGCCCCTCGATGATGGCCTGCCGGTCAGCCTCCGTGCGCAGCGGCGGATTCATCTTGGCATAGGTGCCGTGCGTCGAAATGGCCTCCTCCGTGAGCGAAAAGTGGTGCGGCGTGGCCTCGGCGAAGACATGTGCGCCGAGCGCCTTGGCCGTGCGCACCAGCGCCACGGAGTGTGCGGAGCTGATGTGCTGGATGTTGATGACGGCCCCGGTGTGCAGCGCGAGCATACAGTCGCGGGCCACCAGAATATCCTCAGCGATGGCGGGAGCGGTGCGGTGCGCGCCGCTTTTTTCTATGAAGGCAGGATGCTCCTCATGGAAAGAGAGCGGCAGGCCGAGGCGGTGCGCGCGCTCCATGGCCTGCGCAGCGAGGCGCTCGTCAAGCAGCGGGAAACCGTCGTCGGTAAAGCCGCAGGCTCCGGCCGCGGCCAGCGCTTCAAAGTCGGTCAGCTCCTGTCCCTTCAGGCCTTTCGTGACGGCGGCCGCGAAGCGGATGCGGACAGCCTCGCGCTCTGCACGGCGGCAGAGGTCGGAGAGTAATGCGGTATTGTCCACGACGGGGCGGGTGTTCGCCATGCAGACGACGGTCGTAAATCCGCCGGCTGCCGCGGCCAGCGCTCCCGTGTGCAGGTCCTCCTTCCAGGTCTGCCCCGGATCGCGGAAGTGCACGTGCACGTCGATCAGCCCCGGCGCGACCACGCAGCCGGAGGCGTCGATGACCTTTTCGCCTTCGAGGGGCGTCAGTGTATGGGAAGTGCTGCTGTATTTCATATTCTCTGCCAGTGTCGCTGCATTGGGAGTGCCGATGCTTTTTTCGCTCTCAGCAGGCGTCAGCGCAAGGGAGGTGCTGCTGTATTTCATGTTCTCTGCCAGTATCGCTGCATTGGGAGTGCTGATGCTTTTTTCGCTCTCAGCAGGCGTTAGCGTACGGGAGGTACTGCTGTATTTTCGGTTTTCTGCAGGTGCTGATGAATGGGAAACATGGTTGGGTCTTTCTTGCCTTATGAATATTGACGTGTTCCGCACAGCGATTTCTGTAATTTTACCATCCTGAATGCGCAAATCGCCCTGAAACTGCTCCTGTGTGCCGGGCGAGAGCAGCGTACCGTTTTTAATTAACATAAGAGAGCCTCATTTCTGTTGAATTTTTGTTTTTCAGTATTTTATTTCCTCCATTTTAGAAGAATAGATAAATAGTGTCAAGCGCTGGAATGTCAGTGAAATTTCAGCTTCAATAAACGATATTTTCAGTTTCGGCAAACAATATTTTCCGCTCCGGTAAAAAACAGTTGAAAAATGCCCATGGATAAGGTAGAATATTACAAAAATGTGATTTGATAAAATCCTGTTTGGATAATATAAGGAGGAAAAATAGACATGATTTCAGCAGGCGATTTTAGAAACGGCGTCACCCTTGAGATGGATGGAAACATTTATCAGATTATCGAGTTCCAGCACGTAAAACCCGGAAAGGGAGCGGCATTTGTCAGAACGAAACTGAAAAACATCATCAACGGCGGCGTGGTTGAGAAAACGTTCCGCCCGACCGAAAAATTCCCGCAGGCGCGGATTGACCGCACTGAGATGCAGTATCTCTACAGCGACGGCGACCTGTTCCATTTTATGAATACGGAGACCTACGATCAGATCGCGCTCAATCAGGATGCCATCGGCGACGCTCTGAAATTTGTCAAGGAGAACGAGATGGTCAAGATCTGCTCCCACAACGGCAACGTCTTTGCGGTAGAGCCGCCCCTGTTTGTAGAGCTTGAGGTGACGGACACCGAGCCAGGCTTCAAGGGCGACACGGCGACCGGCGCGACGAAGCCGGCGACGGTAGAGACCGGCGCAGTGGTGTATGTACCGCTCTTTGTGGAGACCGGAGACAAGCTGAAAATTGATACCAGAACGGGTGAGTACCTGTCCCGCGTTTGATTTTGCAGACAATAATACAGGAATGCAGAGGGTGTCCCTCAGGTCTGAAATGGCCTGAGGGATGTTTTTTATATTTTCATAAAAAGTACTTGCAATATGTGATTGAATATGATATAGTATGAGACAACAAATCAAAAGATAAAGACGAAAAACTCTATCGTGCATTCGTACATTGTTCCCAGAGGTTACGTACATATCCTAAAAGTTAGGTGTTCAGTCAGAAAGGCGGTTATTAGTTGGAGTATACAGTATTTTTGGAACAGGTCAGACAGGCGGTACAGGAGAGAAGCGCGCAGGGCGCACGGGTAAAGATTACGCGCATTGCCCGGAACAATCAGAGCTTTGCGGAGGGACTGATCATCACAGGCGGAGGAGGAAATGCTGCCCCGGTGATTTATCTGGATGAGTTTTACTGGCAGTATCAGGAGGGAACGACGCTGGAGCGGATCGTCGAGCAGATTCTGGATCTGCACCGCAGATACCGTCCGGCCGAGACGATTGATATGTCGTTTTACCGGGATTTTGAGCAGGTGAAGGGACGCATTTTGTGCAGGCTTATAAACTGCGGGCAGAACCGCCCGGCGTTAAAGTGTATGCCGCACCGCCCGTTCTTCGATCTGGCTGTGGTCTATTATTATAAGCTGGAGGATGACATCCTCGGCGGAGGCAGTATTCTGATACAGAACGCGCATTTGGAAGAGTGGGGGATTTCCCCGGAGACCCTTCACCGTACGGCGCTTCTCAATACGCTGCAAATGATGCCGTATGAGTTGTTCGGTCTGGAGGAGATGATGCGGGAGTTTTTTGAAGACGGATACGCATCCGGTGAGGATACACCGGTATGTTTCGGAGATGAAGGAATGCGTTCAGCAGGCGGAGACAAAGAAGAGGAAGATAGAAGGACGTATCCGGTGGACAGAGATAGAGAAACGGAAGATGAAAAGGCGTATCCGGCAGGCAGAGATAGCGAAACAGAAAGTGGAAAGATGTTTCCGGCAGATCGAAAAACGAAAGCTGAGGATAAAAAGGTACAGCCGGCAGGCAGAGATATGGAAACCGGAGATAAAAAGGTACAGCCGGAAACGGAATTTGGGAAAACGCATCTGCAGATGTATGTGCTGACTAACACGGAGCGGCGTTATGGCGCAGTAAATCTCCTGTATCCGGAAATTTTGAAGGCGGCAGCGGGCCGGCTGAACGGGGATTTCTATGTACTGCCCAGCAGTGTTCACGAGTGCATGCTGGTACCGGTCAGCACCGGTGCCGTGGCGACGGATTTGCAGCAGATGGTGCGGGAGATCAATCAGGCCTGCGTCGCACCGGAAGAGGTGCTGGGAGATTCCATATACTGTTATGAGCGGGAGACAGGGAAGCTGTATCTTGCAGCATGACATGAGAATGGACAGACTAAGCTATTTTCTTTTTCACTTTCATCCATGTGCAACAGGCGAAAACGTTGTCTGGCGATTCCGCCTGTGCACATCCGGGAATCAACTGGATAGCATCATAAAAATGAAAAAAGAAACGGTAAAAAGTTTCAAACAGGCATTGACAATGAACGGGAAATAGGGTGCAATAGAATCATCAGATGAAGCAGGGTGATGGCGATTGTGATTGAGAGGTAAGTATGAGAGAAGAAACAAAACTCATAATGGAAGAAATGAAAGACCTGAAGCGGACTGTTACGGACATGAAGACGACGTTTGGAAATGAAACAAAAGATTTGAGACAGAGCGTTACAAACATGAAGACGTCGTTTGAAAACGAAACAAAAGACCTGAAGCAGACCGTTGAGAACATGCGGATAACGTTTGGAAATGAAACGAGAGATTTAAGACAGACCGTTACGAACATGCAGACGACGACAGAAGGCCTGAAACAGAGTGTTGAGGAGATGCAGATAACAACGGAAGGCCTGAAACAGAACTTTAAGGAAATGCAGACGACAACAGAAGGCTTAAAACAGAACTTTGAGGAGATGCAGGCAACAACGGAAGGCCTAAAACAGAACTTTAAGGAGGTGCAGGCAACAACAGAAGGCCTGAAACAGAACTTTAAGGAGATGCAGACGACAACGGAAGGCCTAAAACAGAACTTTAAGGAGATGCAGGCAACAACAGAAGGCCTGAAACAGAACTTTAAGGAGATGCAGACGACAACAAAAGGCCTGAAACAGACTGTTAAGGAAATGCAGACGACAACGGAAGGCCTGAAACAGACTGTTACAAACATGCAAACAACGTTTGAAAACGAAACGAAAGACCTGAGACAGAGCGTTAAGGAAGTACAGGCGACAACGGAAAGCCTGAAACAGAGTGTTAAGGAGATGCAGACGACAACGGAAGGCCTGAAACAGAGCTTTAAAGAGATGCAGACGACAACGGAAAACCTGAAACAGACCGTTACAAACATGCAGACAACGTTTGAAAATGAAACGAAAGACCTGAGACAGAGTGTTAAGGAAGTACAGACGACAACGGAAGGCCTGAAACAGAGCTTTAAGGAGATGCAAACGACAACGGAAGGCCTGAAACAGAGCTTTAAAGAGATGCAGGCGACAACGGAAGGCCTGAAACAGACCGTTACAAACATGCAGACAACGTTTGAAAATGAAACGAAAGATCTGAGACAGAGCGTTAAGGAAGTACAGACGACAACGGAAGGTTTGAAACATACTGTTAAGAACATTCAGGCGACGCTTGAAAATGAAACGAACCGGAATATAAAGATCATAGCCGAAGGGCATCTTGACCTGAGCCGGAAGCTGGATAAAATTTTAAGGTCAGAAGGCGAGAAAGAGATACTTTTGCTCCGGGTGAACAGGCTTGAGACGGAGGTAAAAAAATTGGCGGCAGGATAACCTGCCGCTGGATACTGAATCCTCATTGTCGAGCAACATTTCATGCTGCATAGTCATAGTGACACTTTCTTCTCAAAGAACACACCTGGAGGGAATCGAACCCCAACAATTATGCAGAAAAGTGCCGAATTTACGGCACTTTTCGCCGTTCGTGTTGTATACCGTGTTGCATATCCTCGAAGTGAGACAATGCGACTTCCTGGAATTTCAGTTCATAATCCGATATCGTTCCCCGATATATTTCCTTCAGTGTTTTATCGGATGACCAGCCACCCCGCTCCATGATGTACTGATCGGGTATGCCGAGGGCATGCATGATGCTGGCGGCGTAATGCCGCAGGTCGTGGAACCTGAACCATGGAAGACCGAGCTTCAAGACGGTTTTTTTATGTCGTTCAGTTATTTGGTTTGGATTGATAGCAATCAGTGGACCCTTCTTTGGAAGCATCTTGATGACAAATTCCGGCATCACAACATCGCGGGCGCTCGAATAGTTTTTAGGAAATTGTTTGATCACAAACGCATTATCCAAGCCGGGCACGCAGGAACACCGGATCTGCAGAGTGCATCCAACGACATTATCCGCCGTCAAACCACAGATCTCGGATCGCCGCAGAGTTCCGAACGCAGCTAAGCATGATGCGATCAACATATCCTTGTCGTTCTTAGAATAATGATCGATCAACGCCTGAACCTCCTGGTCACTTGGCGTGTGTGAATCGTAGCGGATTTTGCTGGGCAGCGTGGTGCGCAGTATCGTGTCGGGCAGGTAGGAGTACAAAACCGTTGCCAGAAAACCATGGGCATTCTTGACTGTCTTTGGAGAATGCCCGACTGCGTACCCATTCGCCCAGCGCTGGACGTCGAGCCTTGTGATCTTTACCAGCTTGCTGTCCAACAGGCTATCGTACGCAGTGCGTCTGAGCTTATCGTATCCGCGCAGGGTAGACGGAGAGAGCACATTGCTCTTCATGGAGATATATTCGTCCATAGCCTCCGCCAGGGTCATGTCATTTACTGGGTCATCCGGATCCTTCCTGTTGATCGCATATTGCGCCGCCTGTAGCTCCGCCTCCTTTCTGGTGGTGGCGGTAAAGGATTTGTAGTGCCGTTTCCCGACCTGATCGGTGTAGTCATACACCTGGCATCTGTAGTTGCCCGAGGGCAGTTTTTTAGCTTTGGCCATAAAAATATCCTCCTTTGCGTATAAAAATGGTGTACACGTCCCGGAGGATTGTGGTATAATCGTCTTGCTGAAGGATGATTATGCCGGCCTCCGGGCCGCGTAAGAATCTATGTGAAGCCGTTCGGTGCGCCAACACCGGGCGGTTTTGCTGTTTGGTTTGACAAATTTGCCGATCTGGCATATAATATACTTAACAGGACAGCCGGAAGATAGATGAAGCCTATCCGCTCCGGCGCAAAATCAACAGTTACTTAAAAAGCAAGCTGCCTACTCCGGCCAAGAGACAAGGCGGCTTGCTTATTTTCTATGATTCAGAATCGCTACTATGAGCATTGCCACGGTCAAAATGACCATGAATTCTTCATATGTACTCATAAGCCTCACCCTTTCCACAGGATAGGAACGGATGACTGCACGCCTCCCCGACTGCCCGGTGAAGCATATTAGGTTGTCAGGGTGCAGGGCCAGAGCCGGCCGTTTGTGGTGACGCGGCTGGTGGTTTTGCTTTAGTGATTATTCAAATTCTATTGATGTCCCATCGTTAAATACTATCATGGTTGGTTTATATTCAAATTGCAGGTCGGCAAAATCGGTACTATATAATTTCATGTGATTGTCTATAAACTGATTGCAATCAAAATACAAATCGCTGACAAGACTGGTTGTCCCGTGGTTGAACGTTTCGCCTGTAAAATCAAGACCCATTGAAATAATTTTTTCGCCGAACAAGTCTTTAAAAGTTGCATTACCCTGTATTCCTCTTATATCTTTATCATATTCGTTCCTGACCTCAAAAACAAAATCGACATAGTAATCAGAATCATATTTTCCTTTGCTAGTTGTTTTGTTTGCGAGGTTCACCGTGACAAGCGATCCGGTGATTTCATCGCCTGCAGTTTCAGATTTACTTTCAGTTTCAGCGGAATTGGCTGTTCCGCTTTCTTTCAGATACAGTTTGTACAGGGCGTTATAACTGTCTCTCAGCTCGTTATAAGCATCTACCAGTTCTTCATTGCTCAAATCTTCCGGTACAACAGAGTCAAAATCTGTTTCGGCGTAGCAGTACGACTGCCCAATAAGCAATGATAATCCTAACATAAGAACAATAATTCTTTTTTTCATAACCTTTCCCTCTTTCTTTTGTTTTTTATTAAAACGCCGTTGCGATTTAACTATGGGTTGCATCTTCCGCAAGAGTCATATCCCATCGCTATAGCTTCGTCTCTTGTGCCAAAAAAGTCACGTCTGTTCTCTTCTTTGATATCCTCAACACTACTGCAGGTCGGTTTGTGGAATTTCATGGTATTCGTATTTAATATATAGGTGATTTCAGTCAGATCAGTTTCTGACTCTTCTTCCGTTGAAATATCAATATATCCAGATTCCCCTGTATCATAATCGTAATATGCACCAGTAGAAATATCAATAACCCTGCTTTTCAGTTCTTGTCCAGTAAAAAGGACTTTAGCATCCTTTTCTTCATCCTTGACATATTCTCGAACCGTGATCGTAACAGAGCCACCATTATCGGCACTGTAATTCAAACAGGTCGTAGTATTATCTTGCGTGTTTATGATAGCGTGCACTTCTCCATCCTCTTCACAAAATTCTTTGCAATAATCTACAGCATAATCATAGGGGTCGGCAACTTTGTCTAGTTTGGCCCATTTCCATTTTCCGGTAACGTCATTCGGAACATCTCCCATGAATTCGATGTCTGTTTTGATATCGAACATGGACTCTGTCATTTCCTCAGTTTCGACAGGTTCGGATGCCGCAGAACTGAATGACAACGCTGTGGACAAAATTAAAATACAAATAGAATAATAAAACACATTTTTCTTCATAAATGATTTCCCTCTTTTCTTTAGATTTTTATATTACATCACTCTGGAAAGCGACGGCTTTCCCGAGAATGTGTATCTGATCAAGTTCCTCGTTTTGATAAATCCAATCTTCATATTTTGGATTTTCGGCTTTTAAAATTAGCGTAGCACGTTCTCTATAATAAAACACTCGCTTTAATGTGGCTTCGCTGTCGTCGTTTACCACCACGGCCGCAATCTCGCCGTTTTCGACCATATCTTGTTTCCTTATGAAAACAATGTCTCCATCCAAAATGCGGGCGTTAATCATGCTGTCACCTTTTGCTTTTAGACAGAAATCAGCCTTAATATCTGTTCCGGCCATGACATAACTCTCCCTGTCTTCATTCGTAAACTTGGGTTCTCCGCAAGCTATTTCGCCGAGCATGGGGAATCGCTTGAGGGCGATAGGAAAAACGTTGGAAAGAGCCGCGGTAACCATTTCTGACTTCATAGGGACATCAAAGCCCATCAGCCATAAGGGATTTACGTCTAAAATGGGAGCCATTTTCCCACTGCTTATATTAGACGGTGCGTGAGAACCGTTTATGTATTGGCTGATAGAAGATTTGCTTACGCCAGACCGATCTGCAAGCTCTTGTGGCTTCATGCTCACATTTGATAGAGCCAATATCATGCGCTTGGATGTTAGTTCATTTTTCATATCGCACCTCCTTGTGGAACATATAATAACACAACATCGTCAAACAATCAAATAAAAAGTTTAAAATATTTTAACTTTTTGCTTGACATGAAAGTTAAACGGTGTTAAACTTTGAAGCGAAAGGAGGGATTCTCGATGGAATATAAATACGGAAAACTCCGTGGCAGAATAATTGAAAGATACGGAAGTCTTAGCAATTTTGCTACAGTTATTGGATTGTCGATGACTTCATTATCCAAAAAGATGACTGGAAAAGCGGGATTTTCGCAGGGGGACATTGAAACATGGTCTGGCTTGCTTGGTATTGAAAAATCCGAATATGGAATATATTTTTTTACTTAAATAGTTTAATGATGTTTAACTTTTGCGTTATGAGAAAGCGAGGTGACAAGAATTGCCGCACACGAATATGGGTATTTCGGTACGTAATTGTGAAGAATGCGAAACCATGAACTGTGCCATCCGTGTCATGCGGACGCTACAGTTTATGCGGAGCAATGGAACGGGTCGGTTGGAGTATGAGGTGAATTTCCGGACAGGGGTGGCTTTTGACAGGGAGACAGAAGAAATCGTTATTAACGAAGAGCTTCTGATGCAGGCAATCATGATGGCGAATCCGGGACAGAAAAAGAAAAAACTCCGCCTGATTTCAGAGGAGGAGTTTTACTCAAAGTATCGAAAGATTCCGCCGATTGTTTTTACTGACGATGATTCTGACGTACTTCCTTAGCCAGATCGAGAAGACTCGGGGTTTCAGCAATTTCAAGGATACCAGGATCACCAACATCCAATACTAGATATCCTTTGCGCTCTAGTTCATAAAGTTGTTTTTCAAGTGCTTTAGTTTTTGGGTATATCTGAAAGAATTTTGCTGAATTCAAGGAATCATCTTCAATACAGTCTATGAGTGCTTGGGTGATAGGGCCAATAGACATAATAACATCTCCTTTGTTATTGATGTAGAAATTTTAACATAAAGTGAAAAATTTTGCAATTAAATGTTTAAGCGAAGAATAGGGAGGTGAAAGCATGGACAAATTAAGAGCTTATGCGCTCCATCCAATAGGTCGAGCAGACCCAGAGGATATGGTCTTGGATGGTATCTACTTGGCGAGGCTTGCATTGGAAAGAAGCGACAGCATTGCTATTGCTAATTTCCCGTATCTAATGCCTGCGGTTATTCTTGACCGGATTCTGGATGAGAGAGGAATGGAGGCGGTTAAGAATGTCATTCTTCACGAATTGGATGTAGCGGAGAAGCGGGAAGGACCGAGCATTAAAGGCGAATACCGGGAAAATATCTTACTTTATACAAATATTTGCAAAAAGGCAAAGCAGGTTGGCATTTCTATCAATTCCATAGAGAAAGAAACAGGACTTTCTATCGGAAGTATCTGTAAATGGAATACCGTCAGCCCCACAGTCAAGAATCTTTCGAAAGTGGCAAATGTTCTCGGATGTACAGTGGATGAGCTGTTAAGAGAAGAGCCAGAGGACACGGAGAGCGAGGTGGGGTGAGATGTGGCTTCTGATAGTGGTTCTTATCATTCTGGTGGTTTGGCTGGCTGGAAAGTGGCTTTCGTATTACTTTGCGACGGAAGGGCTGCTGTATTATCTGGCGACGAAGTACGATGATCTGCTGGAAATTGAAAAAGTAAGAGAGCTGCAACAGACAGCCCTCAGGAAAACAATTCAGGATTGGTTTGGAAGAAGGAGGTAAGACAAATACAGATGCAGAGCGAAGGAAAAATCCTTTATGAGTGTGATGGTGAGGTTCCAGGGTGCATAGATGAACACTGTTACAAACGCAATCCGTCAGACATGGAAGCGTGCAGACACACAACGGATATTAACCATGCAAAGAATTTTTATAAACGCAGGAGCGGGAATTTCTGGGAAAAGAAACCGCAGACTCTGAACGATGTGCGGCGGGAACATGGGTTGCCATCAGTCCCGGGTGGAGATGCCTACCTTTTTCAGGATGTTGGAACCGAATTTCTTCCGATTGCGCGAGCGGTCGACGAGGAACGAATATCAAAGATCATTATGGAAGAGTTGAGTGATTTGCCGTAGGGAGGAGTGAGCAGATGATCAGTCTTGAAGTAATGGATATTTGTGGTGAATGCCCTCATTTCGCCCCGGAGGCAAACAGGACACTGGACTACGGAGATCATATTTTGTTGTACGTAAAAACGAAGGTTACATGCAAACACAAAGAAATCTGTCAGAGAACAGCGAGGGAGATGCTACGAAAGGTGGAATCGAAATGAATTTAAAAATCGTAGGTGCGTTGATGCTTGCAGCATTTGTTATCGTTTTGTTCCTGGTGGTTGCATCCTGTACTGGTATCCGCGATACATTGCTCATTTTTGGAGTAGCGATAATTTCAGCAGTTTGGGTAGTAGTCGCTACTTGTTTTCTGTCATCGTAGAAAGTTGAGGTGAAAACAATGGATGAGTCATACATCCGTGAATGCAACCACCCGGCAGATATAGGCATTTCGCGGATCATTAAAGAAAAAGGTATGAAGCAGGTATATATCGCAAATAAGGCCGGTTATAAGCCTCATGAACTCTGCGATATGCTGCATGGCCGGAAACTTATTAAGGCCTGCGACATCCTGAAATTGTCGATTGTGCTCGGGGTAACGGCTGGTGACATTTATGCAGCTGGGGAAAATTGAACACTAAAACAGCAAGGAGGAAATCATGGACGAGTTGATCTTTACACGCCGCCGACGTGACCGGTTGAGCGGCGTCAACCAGATCGTGGTCAAGGTCGGGAAAGACCAGTACAACAAGGTGATCGAGGTGGCGGACGAGACAGGACGCTCTATCCGGGATGTGGCAAGCAAGATGATTGATTTTGCTTACGAGCATATCCGGTATGAGGACGCGGAGCAGACAGAAGGGAGTTGATCGGGATGCCGGTAATCAAGAAATCGGATGAGGAAAGATGCTGCGCGCTGCTTAAAGGTAACATCCGGAAGCGCATGGAGGCTGATCAGGTCACGGATAAGCAGATGGGGACCGTGACCGGGATGCATCCGGCAACCTTCGCACAGAAAAAGAATCATCCGGAGCGATTCACGTACCCGGAGCTGATGCAGGTGTTCAGGCGGCTGCATTTTCCAGACAGCGAGATTCTGGAGGCACTGAAATGCTGGGAAGGAGGCAGGCCATGACGATACGAGAGCGGATTTTCTGGCGTGTATTTGTCGCGGATGCCTTGCTGGCGGTGCTGTGGCTGCTGCTTGGCGGGTCGTTCCTGGAGGCCATTATCATTGCTGTGCTGCAGGCTGTGCTGCTGCTGATAGTTGAGGCGGTGATTGGGGCGGTACATAAGATGACAGAAATTTTCAAAAACAAGGGGAGGAGGCTGCGGCATAGAGTGCAGGCTGGTGGACGGGAAAGTGGTCCAAAAAGTAAAAGAACGGGCGGTCAGGTTCAGGACACACGTATTGACATACGCAATCGGAACTTTGATCAAGCAGACACTGGAAGAGCTTGGCCTGTGGGAAGATGAACCACCAGAGAAAGGAGATGAACAGAATGACACTTAAAGGATATGCCGCGATCGTGACCGGCGCACTGGCGATGGTGCTCACGGCGTTGCTGCTGTGGACGTGGACACGGCTCCCGCTGCAGGATGTGATCGCATTTGCCCTGGTGGCCTATTACGCGGGCCTCATCGGAACATTCGCGGCGATCGGGCGGATGGAGAAGCACCGCCGGAGATGCCTGGCGGCGACGATCGTCACGCTGGTAAGGGAAGAACAGGAAAAAGGAAAGGAGATGGCATGAGGAGATATACATATGCGCCAACGCCGGAACAGCGGATGCTGATCAAGAAGGCCGGGCTGGACCCGTCGGAATGGTCAGTGTGGTACGAAAACGCCAAGTGGCTGGCACTGGTGGACCGGGACCGCGAGCGGCGACGAACCGCGCGGATTAATCTTGATACGATGGAAATAAAAATGCCCTGAGCCGACCAAAGCAAACAGGGCAGAGAAAAATATCTCAAGTGGAGTATACCACGGAAAGGACTGGGATGAAAAGGATAATTCTGAAAAAACTGAGGATTGAGAATTTCAAAGGCTATAAAGAAGCCGAGTTTGATTTTTATGGCACCACAAGAGTGACAGGGCATAACGGAGTTGGGAAATCCAGTATCGCCGCAGCGTATATGTGGCTGTTTCTGAACATTAATTATGATCTTGTAAACAATCCGGATATTCGCCGGAAGATTGAAGGAAAGCCAGTAAATGACGTCCTGGTGAGCGTGGAGGCGACGCTGGAGATCGACGGCGTGATCGTGACCGCCAAAAAAGTGCAGAAGCGCTCGTTCAAGAAAGACGGATCGTATTCGGATGACAATTCGTATTTCATCAACGATGTGCCAAAGACGCTCCGGGACTTCAATGCGTACTTTGATTTTGACATGAAGCTTTTCAAGCTCTGCACGAATATCAACGCTTTCCTGGATCAGGAGCCGGGAGAAATGCGGGAATTCCTTTTTGGCCTGGTACCGAATGTTGCCAATCTGGACGTTGCCCGGCAGTTTGATGAGCTTGCCGAGTTGGTGCCGATGTTGGAAAAGTACACCGCCGAAGAGGTGGGCGCCATGAACAAGGCAAGTATCCGGAACATCAAGAAAGAGCTGGATCCGATCCCGTCAATGATTTCCGAGAACAGGCGCTATCTGGTGGATGATGTTGACGCTGCCGAGCTGGAACTGCAGAAGAATGCCCTGCAGGAGAAGATCGCGGGCATCCAGGCGCAGCTCGATGATTCGGAGGCGGCGCGGGCTGAGTGGCAGAAGAAAGCGGATAATATCATGGAGCTGCAATTCAGGAAATCCGACCTGGAGCGCGCGGCGGTGGACAGGCTCCGGGAGGAGCGGGCGGAGATTCAGCGCCTGGTGGATGCGGCGGAAAAAGGATTTAACGATGCAGTTAGGATGCACGGTGATGCGGAGCAGGAGATTTCTATCCTGGAATCCAGGCTCGCCACCAATGACAAACAGCGTAATAGCTTTCTGGAGCAGTGGCGTGCGGCGGTAGCTGAAACATTCCCGCGCGAGACAGAGGAATTCGTTGAGCTGACAGATGCCGATCTGCTGTGCCCGACCTGCGGGCAGCCACTTCCTGAGGGGCTGCGCATGGAAAGAATCGCGAGGGCGGACGCTGACCGCGAGGAATTCTATCGCAAGAAAGAAACTGACCGGGAATCGTTTAAGAAAACCAGAACAGAAAAAATCACCCAGATCAATGCATCCGGCATGAAGCTGAAAGAGCAGATCGATGCAGATACCGCCAAGATCAAGGAGATGCAGGTACTCATCGAGCAGGCGAAGGCCGACAAGATTAAATTCAATGCCGATAAATCATCAGCAATGGAGCGGCTGGGCGCCCTGCCGACTGAGCCGGATCTGTCCGGGAATCAGGAATACGAGGCATTGTGCGCTGAAATCCAGAAGAAAGAGGAAGCCATGAAAGCCGAAAATTCCGGCGCAGATTACCGGGCCGCGCTGCGCGGCCAGATGCAGCAGGTACAGACGGAGCTGGGCGGCGTCAAGGCGAAGCTGCTGGCGGTCGCGAAGAATGTGGATTACGAAGAGCGTATTGCTGACCTGGAAGAGAGACGGATGACATTGGAACAGAAGAAAGCGGACGCCGAGAAAATCGCCTACCTGCTTGAACAGCTGGAAGAGAAAAAGAACACCTTGCTTCGGGACAAAATCAATGAGCATTTCCGGTTCGTCAAATGGGATTTGTTTGCCCGCGGGAAGAATGGGCAATATCTGAAAAACTACTGCAAGCCGGTCATTGAGTATCGAGACTACGGCAGCGACACAAACACTGGCAGAGAGATTGAAGCCAAGATCGATATCGCCATGGCCGTGCAGAGAGCAACCGGAATCTTCTGCCCGATCTTCTTGGACGGAGCCGAGAGTATCGATCCTTGGAGGATCCCGAAATGCGAGAGCCAACTGATCGTGCTGTGCAGGACAGATGACGATGAGTTGAAGATCGAAGAGGTGGCGTGATGTGGAAAGTGATTTTTCATTATGGTGACGGGTCAAAACTGACGTTTACCGGGAAGGGCAAAGAGATTCCGCCGAAGCTGGTGCGTGAATACGCCAGCACCTACGCCAAGTCGTGCGAGTCTGCCGTATATCAGCGGTACCCGAAGAAAGACCATGAACCGCAGGATTTTCTTGCAATGGCTCGGAAAGAGATGGAGGTGGCATAGTCCATGCAGATCATTAAGGTTAAATTTTTGAAGGGTGACGCGCCCGCCGGCAAGGCCTACACCTACTATTCACTGGTTGCGGTGGCCGTGGGGGACAAGGTGCAGATCAATGCGTCAGCTGTCGGTGTTGTGGTGGCCGTGGATGTCCCGGAGGCGGAGGTTGCGCCGTATAGGAATAGATTAAAAGCTATCATCGGTCCGCTGAACACCCCGCCAGAGACCTACGATGCGCTGGAGGCGACGGTGGCACAGTCGAAATATTGTCTGGAGCATGGCGTGCCACATGCCGCTCCGAAGAGCGGGTGGTGTTTGCGGTGCAACCAGAATATCTATCTGCCGGGCAAAAAGGCTTGCTTGATCTCAGACTACAAGGTTGAACGTAGCGTTCTGGACTCTACCGGCATCAGCGTCGAACGCGCAGGCCAGGAGTATATCACAAAGTGTCCGCATTGCGGGTGGAATTTTTGGGAGTAGAAAGGGGATACAACCATGACAGCAAAAGAACTGGCTGCTCTGTTGAACGGCAGGGAATACGGCAAAGAGATCACAAAGGAAGAGGAGGCCGCCGCCAAAGAAGCCGGCCTGGTGGTCGTGTTTGGACAATCAGATGACCTGATGGAATTCCGCGGGGCGATTGATGGCAAGGTGGACTGTTGGAAAGGTGGGACAGCCTACGTGAACGAGAATGGCCTGCTTGAAATGCCAGGTTGTCAGGAGAATTGTGAAAATTGTGAGTTTATCAAAAATGAGCGCGACAAATACAACACCATCTTCGCCCTGTGGAATAAAGACGACTTCGCATGGTCGTACCACACTGAGATTCCGCATGAGACCTTCGAGATTTTTGACGACGGCGAAAAATACTGCCAGGGCATCGTGTTCAGCCTGGCGGATTTAGAAACGCCGGGGAAGTGGTCTGCAGAGGAGATAGAGCGGATGCTTAATGTTCTCAGTGGAGTTACGGTGACAAGCAATCTGGAATATAAGGCGAAGCAAAAGCTGATTGAGTTTGTCGCTTATATGGCGGAGGTGACCAACCATGCAGGATAAACAACGCTGCTGCGGCACATGCCGGTATCATGAATTTTTCACGGGTGAATGGTGCTGCGATAATGAAGAATCCGAGGCTTACGGATTGGAAACAGAAGCTGACGATTACTGTGATGAGTACGGTGAAAGGGAGGGGCATCAGTGAGAGGTTCAAGTGTATCCGTTACGCGGGAGAGCAAGATTGAGGATTTGGAGCTTTCCGTCAGATCGTTTAACTGCCTGAAACGTCATGGAGTGCGGACTGTCGGCGAGCTTGCGGATATGACAGATGAGGATTTTGCGAAAGTTCGCAATCTGGGGAAAAGGACAATGGAGGAAATTTTGGAGAAATTACGGGAGATTGGGCTGGATAAGGAGGAAAACTAACTATGGCAAAGAGCGAGTATCGAGAAAAAATTGATAGAACCGTTGATGACATTGAGGACGCCGTCAATGAGGCTCTGGATAAATTGAAAGAGATTTCCGAGAATAAGAGCCTCGGAGAGATTCTGGAACACGTAGACAACGCAAAAATAGTTCTTTCGGACTTGGCAGGCAAATTGTATTAAGGAGGACTAAGATTGAAAATGAGAAGTAGAGGATATCCATAACTTCGTGCACACAACAAACAAGCCATCTTTCGGTGGCTGCTT
>CANRIG010000007.1 GCA_947630595.1 uncultured Lachnospiraceae bacterium
AAGCGGGGAATCCTGGAGAGCCGTCAGGCATATGTATCCCTGGCGCTGCCGTATTTTGCAGACTATATTAAAGAATATTGTTTATGAGCCGACAGAACGAAATGAAAAAGCTGAAAATCGACCAATACACGCTGGAGGACGCGAAGCTGAATTTGGCTTGACAGATTATTTTACCATATGTTACAATTAGGCCAATAAATGAGAGGGGTGAAAAGATGAGGAGATAATTTACTTTTGATTGCATGAAGATAAGATGATTTCATGTTGCCAAAAGTGGATTATGTTCTCATAACCGCTCTCTTTTTTGTTGATAAAAATAAAAGATCGCAGGGGCTCCCTGTATGGTTATGATGCGTAATGGAACTGTTTGGTGACGAACGGTTCTTTTTTTTGTGGAACCGCAGAAGGGAGAGAAGGCATTGGCACAGATACTTGTGGATCATTTGACGTTTGCCTATGAAGGCAGCTTTGACCATATTTTTGAGGATGTCTCCTTTTCCGTTGATACGAACTGGAAGCTTGGCTTTTTAGGACGAAACGGAAAAGGAAAAACCACATTTTTAAACCTGCTGCTGGGAAAGTATGAGTACAGCGGAAGCATTACCGCATCCGCCGCATTCGACTATTTTCCCTATCCGGTCACACAGGGGCAGCTGCAGCTTCCGGCCGCGGATATTCTGGATCAGTGGAAAGCGGGATGCGAGCCGTGGCGCGTCCTCGTGGAGCTGGATCAGCTTCGGGAAAGCGCGGAGGTTTTGTACCGCCCGTTTCGCACGTTAAGCCCCGGGGAACGCACGAAGGTCATGCTGGCGGCGCTGTTTTCCGGTGAGAATGATTTCCTGCTGATCGATGAGCCGACGAATCATCTGGATCGGGAGTCCAGAGAGAACGTAAAAGATTATCTGACATCGAAGAAGGGCTTTATTCTGGTATCCCACGACCGGGATTTGCTGGATGCCTGCACGGATCATGTGCTGGTGCTAAACCGGAAAAGCATTGACGTGCAGAACGGCAATTTTTCTGTCTGGTGGGAAAATAAACAGCGCAGAGATCAGTTTGCGCGTGCGGAGAATGAAAAGCATGTAAAAGAAATCGGCAAGCTGAAACAGTCCGCGGCGCAGAAGGCGCAGTGGGCAGACCGAAACGAACGGACGAAGATCGGGTTTGATCCTGTGAAAGAGCACGACCGTTCCCATGGCGCCCGCGCATACATCGGGGTGAAAACGAAAAAGGCGCAGAGCCGGGTATCGCAGATGCGGAAGAGGATCGAGCGGGAGATTGAGGAAAAGGAAGGACTGCTTGCCGACCTGGAGGAACCGGTGGATTTGAAACTCATGCCCTTAAGGCACCACCGGGAACGTCTGATTCATATCCGCGAGTTTACCGCCGCCTATGAGGACTCGGCCCGCCCGGCGTTTTCCAATCTAACCTTTGACCTGATGCAGGGCGAGCGGATGGCGCTTCACGGGGAAAACGGGTGTGGAAAATCCACTTTAATCAAGCTGATTTTGCAGAAAGCAGGCGTTGGGGAAGCGGAACTTCCGGTGAGAACATCCGGCATCTGCGAGACGGCGGCCGGGCTGGCGATTTCTTACGTCAGTCAGGACACTTCCATGCTGAGGGGCAGCATTCAGGCCTTTTGCAGGGCGCGCAGACTGGATGAAAGCCTGTTCTGCGCAATTCTGCGGCAGCTCGATATGGAACGGGGGCAGTTTCTGAAAAATATGGAGGATTATTCCGAAGGCCAGAAAAAGAAGGTGCTGATCGCGGCGAGTCTCCTGACGCCTGCGCACGTGTATATCTGGGATGAGCCGCTGAACTATATCGACGTTTTTTCGCGAATGCAGATCGAGAAGCTGCTGCTCACATACCAGCCGACGATGCTGTTTGTGGAGCACGATGTGCGATTCCGCGAACAGATTGCCACGAGGACGGTAGAATTTTAAAAACTTTAAAACTGTTTCATTCGATTACAGATGAAAAGAGCATAGAAAAATACGGCGGGAACAGAATGTATTTTGCACCGCCGGGATTTTTGTATCGATTGCGGCATGGGCAAATGATCAGCGCTCTGAGGAGAAAATGCCCTATTGGCGAACGCTGAAAGCGAACGGAGAGCTGAATGGGCAGACAACGTAAAAATGAACTATGAGATTGTCAGGGAAACATTAGGAATCGAAATTTAGCGAGGATAATATGAAACTTGAGAAAATGGATGCTTTTTTTACTGTACGTTTGAACGGATATGACGAGCATATGATGACGGAAATCGCTGGCGCAAAAGAGTTTTACCCCTATACGGCAGCCTTGCTGCCGCTGGAACATGATGTAAATGTGCTGGATTTGGGCTGCGGTACAGGACTTGAACTTGAATATTACTTTGGCCTGAACGGTGGGGCGTCGGTGACAGGGATTGATCTGTCGCCCGATATGCTGGCGGCGCTGAAACGGAAATTTTCAGGCCGTAAAATGAAGCTGATCTGCGGTTCTTATTTCGATGTCCCTTTTGAGGCAAACTGCTTTGACGCCGCCGTATCCGTCGAATCGCTTCATCACTTCACCGCCGCACAAAAGTTGAAGCTGTATAAAAAACTGAATACCGCACTGGCCAACAACGGATATTTCGTTCTGACAGATTATTTCGCGGAGTCGGAAGAAGCAGAGCATCTTTACCTTTCTGAACTGGAAAGGCTGAAAAGCGAACAGGGGCTTGGGCCTAATGCGTTTTATCATTATGACACGCCCCTGACCGTGGAGCATGAAATTGAGGTTTTGAAGAAAGCAGGCTTTTCGGATGTGCGAATTATGCGAAACTGGGGAGCCACTTACACCATACTGGCACGCTGACAATCTCCAGTTGCAGAGGCAAAGGGATATACCGCCAATCAAAGCAATATATCCCTTTTTCCATGCCCAAAATCATTCCGCAGACAATTTCACAGGCAAAATCATCCGCAGGAAAACTGAACGCTATTTCGCATTCGCCGTGCAGCACACCGGAGCGTCAAAGCTCGGGTTGAACGCATAGAAGTTCTTTGCGTCGAGCTGTTCCTGGACGGAGCGCAGTGCTTCGCCGAATCGCTGGAAGTGCACGACCTCGCGGGCGCGCAGGAAGCGGATCGGGTCGGCAACCTCCGGGTCTTTTACGAGCCGGAGGATGTTGTCGTAGGTGGTGCGGGCTTTCTGTTCTGCAGCCAGATCCTCATGCAGATCGGTGATCGGGTCGCCCTTGCTCTGAAATTCGCAGGCATTGAACGGTACACCGCCAGCGGCCTGCGGCCAGATGCCGACCGTGTGATCAACATAATACGGGGCAAAGCCTGCTTTTTCAATTTCCTCCATGGACAGACCGCGGGTGAGCTGGTGGATGATCGTGGCCACGATTTCCAGATGTGCGAGCTCCTCCGTGCCGATGTCGGTGAGCGTGGCGGCCGCGATGCGGTTCGGAGCCGTGTAGCGCTGGGAGAGATAACGCATGGAAGCGCCCATCTCGCCGTCCGGCCCGCCGTACTGGCTGATGATAATCTGCGCCAGCTTCGCGTTCGGAGCCGTGATGTTTACCGGATATTCCAGTCTTTTTTCATAATTCCACATAAGTCAGCATTTCCCTCCTTCCCATGGCCACGGCTGGCTGACCCATTTCCAGTTTGAGCTTCCGCAGTCGCATGCTTCTTCGCCGGCCTGCGTCAGAACCAGCGGGCCGTAGAGTTTTTCGTATTCTTTGAGCGCCAGTTCGCGTTTTTCGTTGTGCGCGAGAAAATACTGCATGGCGTTCTGGCAGTCCGGATGGGTGTCGAGATAGAGCGCTGCTTCGTAGGCGGCAAAGCTCACTTCGTCGATATATTTGAGCAGCTCCCCGCGGCTGCCGGTGGGAATATCCGCGATGCACGAGGTTTCCGTGCGCGCAGACGTCTCATTACAGCAGTTTCCGTTTGTCTGAACTGTTGGTGCGGCAACCCGGTAATTCACGGCCGGAGTTGTCTGGCAGTTTGTCGGGGTCTCGCTGCAGCGACTTCCATTTGTCTGAACTGCCGGTGCGGCAGCCCGGTAATTCACGGCCGGAGCCGTTGCCTGGCAGTTTGTCGGCGTCTCACTGCAGCAGCTTCCCTGCCGGGATAACGGCATTTCGCTGCCACAGCTGTTCTGCCGGGACACCGGCATTTCCGCTCCGCAGTTTGCTGTGCAGTTTCCGCGCATGCCGCGCATATTCGTGTTCATATAAGAGTTACAAGTACGGTTCACCTGCAGTTTCCTCCTTTCCCGCAGAACGGTTTGTGAAGCGACGGGAACACCGTACCGGCCTGAAGGCCGCGGCACGGGTCATAAGTCGCTTCCCACTGCTGATATGGCACATAGGCCATGGCCAGCGGTGCGTCGGCCACGGTCATATAATGATAGATTTCGCTGACACGGCTGTTGACAGCATTGCTGCAGCCGCAGTCAGGGCTTTGCATTTCTGACATTGGATTTCCTTTCCTGTTTATCGTTCTTCCATACCAGAATATGACCGAAGCGAAAAAATGATGGTTGTACTGGAAAAAAGAGGATGAGTATGGTATGATACAGGAAGATTTGCAAAAAATGCGACAGGAAGGGATATTATGGCGGTAAGGTCCGGGAATCTGCGCCCGGTTCCCACCAGGAAAGAATCCTCGGGCGGGACAAATAAAAAATATGTGCGGAAATCATTCCGAACAGAGCGGGACTACTACGATTACAACCTGCTGGCGATTGTGATTCTGCTGACCTGTTTCGGGCTCGTCATGCTGTACAGCACCAGCGCATATGAGGCGATGCTGGAGCCGGGCGGAGACGATATGGCCTATTTCCGGAAGCAGGCTGTGATCAGCGTCGCTTCCCTTTTGCTGGCGCTGGTCGGCTCGCAGATTGACTACCATTTCATCGCGCGGTTTGCGTCGCCGATCTACTGGGGTTCGATCGCGCTGCTGATCATCACCCGGTTTGCGGGGCGCGAGTCCCACGGCGCGACGCGCTGGCTTCGTCTGGGACCGATTTCCTTCCAGACGGCGGAGCTGGCCAAGCTGGCGATCATTCTGTTTCTGCCGGTGCTGATTGTGAAAATGGGGCATCAGCTGAAAGGGTTCCGGGCCCCGGCGGTCGTCTGCGGCTTCGGCTTTCTGTCGTCGGCCTGCGCTTACATTTTCACGGAGAATCTGAGCACGGCTATCATCATCGCCGGCATGACCATCGTGCTGGTGTTTATCGCGCATCCGCGGACGGCCCCGTTCGTCATCGGCGGCTGTGTCGGGGTGGTTGTGATCGGCATCGGCGTGGCGTTCCTGATTCAGAGCGCCATTCAGTCGGACAGCTTCCGCATCCGGCGTATTCAGACCTGGCTGGACCCGGAGGCGCATGCCAGCGTCGGCGGCTATCAGGTTATGCAGGGACTTTACGCCATCGGCTCGGGCGGCTTTTTCGGCAAAGGGCTCGGCAACAGTACCCAGAAGCTGGGTGCGCTGCCGGAGGCGCAGAACGATATGATCTTTTCCATCATCTGCGAGGAGCTGGGCGTGTTCGGCGCGGTGCTGATGATCCTGATGTTTGTATTCATGCTGTACCGTCTGTTTTTCATCGCCCAGAACGCGCCGGACCTGCTGGGTTCGCTGATCGCGTCCGGCGTTTTCGTGCACATTGCGCTGCAGGTGGTGCTGAACATCGCCGTGGTCACCAACCTGATTCCCACCACCGGCATCACGCTGCCCTTTGTCAGCTACGGAGGCACATCCATCCTGTTTTTGATGGCGGAGATGGCGCTGGCCCTCAGCGTGTCCCGGCAGATTCGCTTCCGCAGCGCCTGAATGCGCGGTTTTCAGACAGCCGGATATCAGTCAAATAACATTATCATAGAAGACAGGAGAATATACCATGACCAAAGTAAAGACCAGATTTGCCCCCAGCCCGACCGGAAGAATGCACGTCGGCAATTTGCGTACGGCCCTGTACGCTTACCTGATCGCCAAGCATGAGGGCGGCACTTTCATGCTGCGCATCGAGGACACCGACCAGGAGCGCTACGTCGAGGGCGCGGTAGAGATCATTTACCGCACGCTGCAGAAGACCGGCCTCATTCACGACGAAGGCCCGGACCGGGACGGCGGCTGCGGCCCCTACGTGCAGAGTGAGCGGCAGAAAGCCGGCATCTATATGGAATATGCGAAGAAGCTGATCGAAAAAGGCGAAGCCTATTACTGTTTCTGCGACAAGGAACGCCTGGAATCACTGAAACAGGTGGTTGCGGGCAAGGAGATTTCCATTTACGACAAGCACTGCCTGCATCTGTCCAAGGAGGAGGTCGAGGAAAAGCTGGCTTCCGGGATTCCGTATGTGATCCGGCAGAATGTTCCGCAGGAGGGGACGACCCGTTTTGTGGACGAGATTTACGGGACGATTGAGGTGCCGAACGCGGAGCTGGAGGACATGATCCTGATCAAGTCGGACGGCTATCCGACCTACAATTTCGCCAACGTCGTGGACGACCATCTGATGGGCATCACCCACGTGGTGCGCGGCAACGAATACCTGTCCTCTGCACCGAAGTACAACCGCCTTTACGAGGCGTTCGGCTGGGAGGTGCCGGTCTATGTGCACTGCCCGCTGATCACGGACGCGGAGCACAAAAAGCTCTCCAAGCGCTCCGGCCATTCCTCCTATGAAGATCTTCTGGAGCAGGGCTTCGTCTCGGAGGCCATCGTCAACTATGTGGCGCTGCTGGGCTGGTGCCCGCAGGACAACCGCGAAATTTTCTCGCTGGAGGAGCTGGTGGAGGCGTTTGACTACCATGCCATGAGCAAATCCCCGGCGGTGTTTGATATCCAGAAGCTGCGCTGGATGAACGGAGAGTACCTCAAGGCGATGGATGAGGACCGGTTTTACGAGGCCGCGCTGCCGTATCTGAAGCAGGCGATTTCAAAGGATCTGGATTTCCGCAGGATTGCGCGCATGGTCAAGACCAGGATTGAAATCTATCCGGACATTGCGGAGATGGTGGATTTCTTTGAGGCGCTGCCTTCGTATGATGTTTCCATGTACACGCATAAAAAATCAAAGACCAGCGCACAGTCCAGCTATGAGGTGCTGACCGAGCTGCTGCCGCGTCTGGAGGCGCAGGAGGACTATGGAAACGACGCTCTGTTTGAGATGCTGAAAGCATACGTCGAAGAAAAGGGATGCAAGGTCAACTTCGTTATGTGGCCGCTGCGCGTGGCTGTTTCCGGCAAGGCGATGACGCCGGCCGGCGCGACCGAGATCATGGAGGTGCTCGGCAAGGAGGAGTCTCTGGCGCGCATCCGCAAAGCAATCGAACTGTTAGGTGAAGCATGCAGATAAGCCATGCACAGTCACGGGCAATCGCCCACGGAGCCGGCCCTGCCATTGTTCTGGCGGGGCCCGGTTCCGGCAAAACCCTCGTTATCACACAGCGAACCAAATATCTGATCGAACAGCACCATGTCAACCCACAGGAAATCCTGGTGATCACCTTTACCAAAGCGGCGGCGGAAGAGATGCGCGGTCGTTTTCAGGCGGCATCGGACGCGCGCGGGGTGACGTTCGGGACCTTTCACGCTGTGTTTTTCGGGATTCTGCGGCACGCCTACCATTATACCGCGGCCAATATCCTGAGCGAGGAACGCAAATTTCAGATTCTGCAGCAGCTGCTGCGCGGCCTGCGGCTGGAAGCGCAGGACATAAAGGAAATGCTGCCGGAGGTGGCGGCGGAGATCAGCCTGGTCAAGAACGAGCAGATCGACCTCTCCAATTATTATTCCCGCTCCTGCCCGGAGGACGCGTTCCGCCTGATTTATCAGCGCTACGAACAGATTCACCGGGAGCAGAACCTGCTGGACTTCGACGACATGATGGTTTATACCTATGAGCTTTTGAACGCCCGGCCGGATATTCTTGCAGCCTGGCAGCGGCGGTTCCGCTACATCCTTGTCGACGAATTCCAGGACATCAATCTGCTCCAGTACCGGATTCTGCGGCTGCTGGCGGCGCCGGAAAACAATCTCTTTATCGTCGGGGACGACGACCAGTCCATTTACCGGTTCCGCGGGGCGAAGCCGGAAATCATGCTTGGCTTTGCCAGGGATTTCCCGCAGGCTGTGAAGATTGTGCTGGATCAGAATTTTCGCTCGACCGCTCCCGTCATCGACGGGGCGATGCGCGTGATCGGGGAGAATGTGAACCGCTACCGGAAAAAGATTCAGCCGGTGCGGGGCGGCGGAGCCGGAATCGATGTGCGGGAATTTGACAGCCAGGAGCATGAGAGCCTGTACCTTGTAAAATGCATCCGAAAGAGCATGGAAGAGGGGATTCCGCTGTCGGAGATCGCGGTGCTGCTGCGCACCAATCAGGGCGCGGGGCCTTTTGCCCAGCGGCTGACGGAGTTTCAGCTTCCGTTTGTGATGCGCGACGTGCTGCCGAATATTTTCGACCACTGGATTGCGCAGGATATTTTCGCCTACCTTCATCTGGCGCGCGAGGGGCTGGACCGGCGCGAATTTCTGCAGGTCATGAACCGTCCCGTGCGCTACATCGGGCGGGATGCAGTCGACGAGGAGCGCGTCTCCTTTGAGACGCTGGAACAGTATTATGAAGAAAAGCCCTGGATGCTGGAACGGCTCGATCAGATGGAGGACGACCTGCAGCGGCTGCGCGATCTGCCGCCGTTCGCAGCGGTCAATTACATACGCTATGGCATTCGCTACGGGGAATACCTGGATGAATATGCAAGGCAGCGGAAGCTGAAAACAGAAGAGCTTACGGATTTGTACGATGAGATTGCACAGAGCGCCCGGCCGTACCGCACCTGTGAAGAATGGTTCGCGCACATCGAGGAGTACCGGCAGGCACTGCAGAAGCGGAGCGCGCGGGACCGGCAGGAGGACGCGGTCGTGCTGGCGACGCTGCACAGCGCAAAGGGGCTGGAATTTAGAGAGGTTTTTGTGGTCGATGTGAACGAAGGTGTGATTCCGCACCGCAAAGCCTGCGTGGAGGCGGACATCGAGGAGGAGCGGCGGCTGTTTTACGTGGGCATGACGCGGGCGCGGGACCGCCTGCACCTGTTCTACACGAAGCAGCGATACGGGAAAGCGCAGGAGCCGTCGCGATTTCTGCGGCCGTTTCTGGAGGACGGCGGATGAGTCCCTGCAAAAAGAGGCTGTTGTAACATAAAACGGGCCCGTCACAATCCAGGCGTACAGCCAGATTGTGCCAGGCCCTGTCCGGTATCATTACCACAGCCCTTTGCTCAGGATTCGGTCTCGTCCGCGGATACGAGCTCGTCGTACTCCATGGAGTCGAGCCATTGATCGAATCCGTCGGAGGCGGCCTCGTACTCATCGTCGTCTTCAATGTTTTCGAGAACCGGCGCGCCGTTTTCTGTCCGGAAACGATAAATGAACACCTCGCCGTCTTCGTTGACGCCCTCCTCATTCAGGGGCAGCAGCGCGATGTACTGCTTTCCGGCCGCCGGATAGGTCGTGAGGATGGAACATTCGATCGTTTCGTCATTGTCAAGTGTCAGAGTAATGGTAGCTTTTCCGTCGGCGCAGTTCTCGCCGCAGCTGGAGCAGTTGCCATTGCAGGTCTCAAAATCGCTCATTAACGAAGCACCTCCTTCAAGCGAAACCGCATGGATTTCGGATTTTATTTCTTATTATCACTTTAACAGAATCCGCGGCAAATAGCAAGCGGGAAATATTTTGATAAAAAGAAGATTGTGCTGGGAAAAAACAGGAAACAATGATATACTGAACATGACCGTTTCCGCGCCGTCGCTGCGCGGGACGGAGGATTACGACAAAACGACGGGAGAAAGAGCATGAAATTCATTTCTTGGAATGTAAACGGACTTCGGGCCTGCGTACAGAAGGGATTTTCCGACTATTTCCGCAGCGCGGACGCCGATATTTTCTGCATTCAGGAGAGCAAGCTGCAGGAAGGCCAGATCGAGCTGGAGACGGACGGCTATTTCCAGTACTGGAATTATGCGAAAAAGAAGGGCTACTCGGGGACGGCCGTGTTTACGAAAAAGGAGCCTCTTTCGGTGGCCTATGGGATCAGCATCGAGGAGCACGACCAGGAGGGCCGCGTCATCACGCTGGAATTTGACCGTTTTTACCTGGTCACGGTGTATACCCCGAATTCCCAGAACGAGCTGGTGCGTCTGGACTACCGGATGCGCTGGGAGGACGACTTCCTGGCTTACCTGAAAGGGCTGGAACAGAAAAAACCGGTTATCTTCTGCGGCGACCTCAATGTGGCGCATCAGGAGATCGACCTCAAGAACCCGAAGACCAACCGCCGCAACGCCGGCTTTACCGACGAGGAGCGCGCGAAGTTTACAAGACTGACAGAACAGGGATTTATCGATACCTACCGCTATTTTTATCCGGACACGGAGGGCGTCTACAGCTGGTGGTCGTACCGTTTCCGCGCACGGGAGAAGAATGCGGGCTGGCGTATCGATTATTTCTGCGTTTCAGAGGCGCTGAAGGACAGCCTCGTAAGCGCCGCCATTCACACGGAGGTAATGGGCTCCGACCACTGTCCGGTGGAGCTTGTGGTTTCTTTTGACTGAACATTCGGATGCGCAGGCGTGCGGCAGTTCACGGCCTGCGAAAGCAGCAACTTGGAAGGCTGGCATTTTCTCCTTCCTGTCATCAGTGCGATACTACGGGAAAGGCAAGGGTGGAACGATTGAGCGAGAGAGGAAATGAATTCAAAATAATTGCAGACAGCAGTATGATACCAGGCGCGGTTGTGGAAAAGGACGGAATACATTTTGGATATTATGCGGCGGACGGCGAACGGCCCTCCCTGCTGCTCTACAGAAAGGGCAGTCAGGAGCCGGCCGCGGAGATACCGTTTCCGCAGGAAGAGGCTGAGAACGGATTTTATGCGCTGAAGGTGAAGATATCGCCCCGGCGCTACGAATATAATTTCAAACAGGGAGAGCGCGTCGTCATCGACCCGTATGCAAAGAAGATCTGCGGGCGCGAGACGTTCGGACAGATACCGGACGCGTCGCCGCACGGAATCCGCGGCGGCTTCGCGGAGGAAAACTACGACTGGGAGGGAGACCGGTGCCCGCAGCTGCCGTTTGAGGAAGCGGTGATGTACCATCTCCATGTGCGCGGGTTTACGATGCAGAAAAACTCCCGGGTCCGCAAAAAAGGCACCTTCGCCGGTCTGCAGGAGAAAATTCCCTATCTGCGGGAGCTGGGGGTTAACCAGCTGAAATTGATGCCGGTGTATGAATTTACCGAGCGGGAGCTGGACGAACGGGTGCGTCCCGGCGCAGCCGCCACGCAGGCGGAGGCGCTTGCGGCGGCATTTGTGGATGCGAGCACGCAGGAAGCGTGGAGACTGAATTACTGGGGCTACGGCGGAGGCTTTTATTTCGCGCCCAAGGCTTCCTATGCCTCCGGCCGCAGCGCCGAACGCGAGCTGAAAAACCTGGTTAAGGCGCTGCACGCGGAAAATATGGAGCTTTTGCTGGAGTTTGCGTTTGACGACGAGACGGATATCGGGGTCATTGAGCGCTGCCTGAATTACTGGGCGTGCGAATATCACATCGACGGCTTTTCCGTCATCGCCCGGGACAGCGTGATCGCGGAGATCGCCCGTCTGCCGCTGTTTCGCAGGAGAAAGCTGATCAGCACGTGGTACCCGGATTATGTGACCGCATATAATAAAGAAAAAGTCCACGCGCACCTGGCCTCCTCCAACGACGGTTTTATGAACGACTGCCGCCGTCTGCTCAAGGGGGACGAGCGCTGCCTGAGCGCGTTCGCCGGGCGCCTGCGCGCAAAGCCGGAGGGCTGTGCGCAGATCAATTACATGACAAACCACGACGGCTTTACGATGCTGGATCTGGTGTCCTATGACCGCAAGCACAACGAGGAAAACGGGGAGCAGAACCGCGATGGCTCCAACTACAACTGCAGCTGGAACTGCGGCATCGAGGGCCCGTCAAAGAAGCGCGAGGTTCTGGAACGGCGCATGCGGCAGCGCAAAAACGCGTACGCGATGATGCTGTTCTCACAGGGGACGCCGATGCTGCTGGCGGGTGACGAGTTCGGCAATACGCAGAACGGCAACAACAATCCCTACTGCCACGACAGCGAGCTGACCTGGACCGACTGGAGCCGCCTGCGCAGCGAGCGGGAGCTGACCGGTTTTGTGCGCTCGGCGATCGCTTACCGGAAGGCGCATCCGGTTCTGCACCAGTACCGGAGACTGCAGTGCACGGATGACCGCGCCGTCGGCTTCCCGGATCTCTCGTATCACGGGACGCAGGCGTGGCACAACGACTTCGAGCAGATGCACGGCCATATGGGCTGCATGTACGCCGGCGTCTACGCGGGCGAGGAGGGGCTTCTCTACATCGCCTACAATTTCCACTGGATGCCGCAGGAGTTTGCGCTGCCGCTGCCGCCGAGGGGCTGTTCCTGGTACAAGGTGATGGACACCTCGCAGAAGGAGAGCTTTCTGCCCCGGGAGGCTCAGGAGCCGCTGGAAGCCAAGTCCTTTTTTGTGCCGGAGCGCACGATCGTGATACTGGAAGGAAGATAACATGAAGCTACCGAAAGAATACAGACAGATTACCCGGAAAAAAGCGTGGGGGCACCTGAAGACCATCACCGAGCACAAGCTGCTCGTGATGCGGCACTGCTTTCAGGTCGGCCTCTACCGTCAGGGCCTGACGCACGACCTGTCCAAATACATGCCGTCCGAGCTGCTGATGGGCTTCGCCTATTTTAACGACGGCAAGAGCAGCCCCAACAACGGAGAGCGGGAAGCAAAGGGCAGTTCCTACGCCTGGATGCACCACAAGGGCAGGAACCGCCATCATTTTGAATACTGGACCGATTACGCGCTGCACCCGTCCCAGCGGAAATATCCGCTGCAGACGGTGCAGATGCCCAGAAAATATGTGGTTGAGATGCTGATGGACCGGATTTCGGCGTCGAAAAATTACAATAAAGAAACGTACACCCAGCACGACCCGCTGGCTTACTTCGAGCGCGGCAAAAGCCATTACCTGATGCATCCGCAGACCAAGAAGGAGCTGCTCGGGATGCTGCGCATTCTCGACCAGCGCGGAGAAAAGGAGCTGATGCGCTTCGTGCGCGACTATTATCTGAAAGGATACCCGATCTGAAAAAACGCAACCGGACGGAACAGGAATCCGCGGCTGCGTTTTGCAAAAAAGGCATTCGTCGTTTCCATCCGGCGGGAGAGTGCCGGTCACTGCGGATAGACGAGGCGTTCCTCAGTGATGCCGTCCAGCACCTCGCGCAGATAGCGGTCCGCCAGATAATTTGCCATCGGCAGATTCATGTCAAGGTAATTTCCGCAGTCCTTTGCGCAGGCGCCCGGCACCTCGCCGCGGTAATCGCGGATAAAGAGAAACATTTCCTTCATCAGCGGCACGATGTCCGCCGACGCGTAATCGCCGGCCAGCAGCAGATAAAAGCCGGTGCGGCAGCCCATGGGGCCGAAATAGACGGTTCGGTCCGCGAACTGCGGATGGTTGCGCAAAAACGTCGCGCCGAGGTGCTCGATCGTGTGCACCTCCGCCGTGTTCATCACCGGCTCGCCGTTCGGCTTGGTCATGCGGATATCGAAGGTCGTAATCACCTCCGCGCCGACGTGGTCTTTCCGGGAGACGTACAGTCCCGGAAGCAGCTTGATGTGGTCAATCGTAAAGCTCGCAATCTTTTCCATAGTATACAGTCCTTCCTTATATGAAATGATCTTATTTTTCCCTGTCCTTTATTTTAACAGATCGCGGCCTCGGACACAAGCGGGATTGCGCCCATAAAACCATTTGACTTTTCCCACTGCAGGTGATAAAATTGCGGTATGTTTTGCGGGTACTGTCCGCATACGGACGAGGAGGGACGATTATGATTGACAACAAAAAAGTACTGTTCAGCGGGATGCAGGCGACCGGTTCCCTGACCCTGGGAAATTACCTCGGCGCTCTGAAAAACTGGGTGGCGCTGAGCGATGAATACGAATGTTTCTATGCGGTGGTCGATCTGCATTCGATCACGATACGACAGGACCCGGCTGTACTGCGCAAACGCGCGCGCGCACTGCTGACGCTTTACATAGCGGCGGGACTCGACCCGGAAAAAAACTGCATTTACTACCAGTCGCACGTCTCCGGACACGCCGAGCTGTCGTGGATTCTCAGCTGTTTTACCTATATGGGAGAGCTGAACCGCATGACGCAGTTCAAGGACAAGGCCTCCAAGCACGCGGACAATATCAACGCCGGTCTCTACACCTATCCGGTGCTGATGGCGGCGGACATTCTGCTGTATCAGGCGGACGTGGTGCCGGTCGGCATCGACCAGATGCAGCATCTGGAGCTGACGCGCAACATCGCGCAGCGTTTCAATGCCATTTACGGCGACGTGTTTACGATACCGGAGGTATACATCGGCAAGGCGGGCGCGAAAATCATGAGCCTGCAGGACCCGACGAAGAAGATGAGCAAATCCGACGAAAACCCGAACGCCAGCATCTACCTGATGGACGACGCGGACGCCATCCGCAGGAAATGCAGGCGCGCCGTGACCGACTCGGTCGGCGAATTCCGCTACTGCGAGGAACAGCCCGGCCTGCGCAACCTGATCGACATTTACTGCGCCTGCCTGAACAAAACGCCGGACGAAGTCGTAAAAGAATTCTCCGGCAGCGGTTACGGACAGTTCAAGGAAGCAGTGGGAGAGGCCGTCGTCTCCGTACTCGATCCGCTGCAGAAGCGCGTGGCCGAACTGGAAAAAGACAAAGCCTACATCGACAGCGTCATCAAAAACAACGCCGAGAAAGCAAGCTACTATTCCATGAAGACCCTGCGCAAGGTCCAGAGAAAAGTAGGCTTCCCGGACCGTATCCGCTGATACCTTGAAAGGATAAACAGCAAAAAAAGAGCAGTTTAAGAAGATAATAGGAAATTAAAAAACAACCAGAGAAACTAAAGACAGTTAGAGACAGATAACGACAGGGGATGACAAAAAATCGTTCGGTACCCTTTCGGGTATTTCCCCCAGAAAGCGAGGAAAGCTTTCCGGGGGAAACACACCGAAAATCCAAACGATTTTTTGCATCCCCGTTCTCATTCCATATCCCCATACAACATTCTCATATATAACAAACCATTACCCGCAATTTAATCAGCAACCACCCTCCGCATATCCTCCGGCATCCCACAGACAAAGGAAAGCTCCTCCCCGGTGATCGGGTGCACAAATTCCAGCCGGTGCGAGTGCAGCGCCTGCCGTTCGATCAGGGCCTGCGACTGCGGATTGTAGAGAAAATCGCCGATCAGCGGATGGCCGATGTGCTTCATGTGCACGCGAATCTGGTGCGTGCGCCCGGTCTCCAGCGTGACCGCAGCCAGCGAGACCTCCGCCTTTTCAGAACATCCCACCTTTTCGGAATGTCCCGTAGTTCCCGGAACGACCACAGTCGGCTGGTTATTCTGTGCAGCGCAGGCGTCGATTTCAGTGGGCCGAAAATCGGAAACCGCAACAGTGCGACAGTCCAGCCTCCGGTAATGCGTGACCGCGCACTGCCCGCGCTCCTGGTCGACGCAGCGCATGAGCACCGAATCCGGCTGACGGGCGATCGGCGCGTCGATGGTGCCGGATTCCGGCAGCCTTCCCTCGACGATGGCCAGATATTCCCGGTGAATCCGGCGTTCGGCCGACATTTCCGAGAGGACGGCAGCGCTCAGCAAATGTTTGGCAATGATCAGCAGGCCGCTGGTGTCGCGGTCGAGGCGGTTGATGCAGCGGTAGACGAACGGAATTCCGCGCGATGCATAATAATACATGACCCCGTTGGCCAGCGTATTTTCGTAGTTGTTTATGGAAGGGTGAATCGGCGTGTCGCCGTCCTTGTTGAGCACGAGGATGTCCTCGTCCTCATAGACGATGTCGAGCGGCATTTCCACGGGCACAATGTTGGGAGAGGATTCCGTCTCGCGGATGCAGACGGTCACCGTATCGCCGGCTGCCAGCCTGCGGTTGGTATAGGCCGGAGAGCCGTTGTGCAAAATTCCGCGCTCGCAGGCTTTCAGGTGCACAAGCACATGGTGAGAGCAGCCGCGGGCGCGGAGAAACTGTCCGACCGTCGCCGATTCCCAGTCCGGAGTGACGTTCCAGGTGAGGGTGCGTTCCATGGCGGTCAGCTCGATTTTACTTTGTTCCAGTATTCGTTGTACATGTTGTCCACCTCGTCGCCGAGATAGCGGAAGGTCTCGCAGCGCTCCAGATCCTCGGCCGGCGGGAACGCAATCGTGCTGTTGCGGATGTCTTCGTCCTCGATCAGGTCGCGGGCCGCGGTGTTCGGGGTGGAGTAGGTGATGTAGTCAAACGTCATGAGGGCGATGTCCGGACGGCAGAGAAAGTCGATGAATTTCTCTGCGTTTTCTTTGTTCTTGGCGTTTTTCGGAATCACCCAGCTGTCGATCCAGATGTTGGAGCCCTCCTCCGGGATGACGTATTCCAGATTCTCGTTTTCACGCTGGGTATAGATGGCTTCACCGGAGTAGATGACGCCGATTGCGGCCTCGTCGCCGATCATCTTGTCGCGCACCTGGTCGATGACGTAAGCCTGTACGAGCGGTTTCTGCTCGATCAGCAGGTCGGTGGCCTCCGCGATTTCCGACTCGTCGGTGGAGTTGAGCGAGTAGCCCAGCTTTTTGAGGGCGACCGCATAGGCGTCACGCACGCTGTCCTGCATCAGGATGTTGTCGGCGTATTTCTCGTCCCAGAGTATATCCCAGCTCGTGACCGGCACGTCGACCATGGTTTTGTTGTAGAGAATGCCGACTGTGCCCCAGCAGTAGGGGACGGAATATTTGTTCTCCGGATCAAATTCGCGGGAGGCGTCCAGATATTCCTGCCCGATGTTTTTGATATTGGGAATGTTGTCAAAATTCAGTTCTGCCAGCAGATCGTTTTCCAGCATTTTCTGAATCATATAGTCGGAGGGGCAGATAACGTCGTAGGCGACGGCGCCTGCCTCCACCTTCGGGTACATGATCTCGTTCGTCTCAAACTCGTCATAAACGACCTTGATGCCGGTTTCCTCCTCAAACATCTCGATCGTCTCCGGGTCCATGTATTCGCCCCAGTTGTAGACGACGACTTCTCCGGCGTCAGCCGTTTTGGATGCGGAGCCGTCTCCGCCGCAGCCCGTCAGAAGCAGCGCCGGGACAATGCCGGCCAGTACGAAGAAAACAGATTTTTTCATGGCAGATTTCCTTTCCTTTTTCATAATTTCCTGTGGTTATATCTTGATTTTTACAGAACCGCTTTCCGATTTCGGGCGGCAGTTGACGAGAAGCAGCAAGAGCAGCACCGTCACGAACATGAGCGTCGAGAGCGCGTACATCTCGGGCTTGATGCCCTTGCGCACCTCCGTGTAAATCTTGGTGGACAGCGTGTCGAAGCCCGGGCCCTTCACAAAGTGCGTGATGATAAAATCGTCCAGCGACATGGTGAACGCCAGCAGAAAACCGGAGAGCACGCCGGGCATGATGTCCGGCAGCACCACCCGGTAAAATGCGTACAGCGGGGAGGCGCCGATGTCGAGCGCGGCCTCGTAGGTCGACAGATTGACCTGCCGGAGCTTGGGCATGACGCTGAGGACGACGTAGGGCAGGTTGAACGTAATGTGCCCGATCAGAATCGTCCAGAAACCGAAGGTCACAGTCTGTCCGAAGACGGAGAGCAGGTTGCCAAACGCGATGAAGAGCAGCATCAGCGAGATGCCGGTGACGATCTCCGCATTCAGCATCGGGATGTTGGCCACGGAAAACCAGAACGCGCGGGTGCGGCTTTTCATGGAATTAAGGCCGATGGCCGCCATCGTGCCGAAGAGCGTGGCGACGAGGGCGGAGAGGAACGCGATCAGCAGCGTGTTGGCAAGCGCCTGCAGAATCTGCTCATTCTGAAACAGGGAGGCGTACCATTTCAGGGAAAAGCCGCCCCATTTTGCGCGCGTCTTCGAGGCGTTGAACGAGAGCACGATCAGCGTCAGGATGGGCGCGTACAGCAGGACAAAGATGAAAACCAGGTAGCATTTTTTGAAAAAACGCTTCATCAGAATGCCACCCCCTCTCCGTCCTTGTCATACTTGTGCATGGTGGCCATGCTGATGAAGATGAATACCATCAGAATCAGCGACAGGCCGCTGCCGACGTTCCAGTTGCTTCCCTGCTTGAATTTCTGCTCGATCACATTGCCGATCAGCAGAATCTTGGCTCCGCCCAGCAGGTCGCTGATGACGAAGGTCGTCAGGGCCGGCACGAATACCATCGTGATGCCGCTGATCACGCCGGGCAGGCTGAGCGGGAAGATGACGCGGCAGAAGGTCTGCGCTCCGTTGGCGCCGAGGTCCCGGGCCGCGTTGACCACGTTTTTGTCGATCTTGATCAGGCTGTTGTAGATCGGCAGCAGCATAAACGGCAGGAAATTGTATACCATGCCAAGGATGATGGCGTACGGCGTATTGATGATGTTGAGCGCGGGCAGATGCAGCGCCTCCAGCAGCATGTTGATGACGCCGCTTTTCTCCAGCAGCGTCTGCCAGGCCAGCGTCCGCAGCAGGAAATTCATCCACATGGGGATGATGAAAATCATCACGATAAAGCCGTTGGCGTTAAAATTCAGATCGCTGAGAATCATCGCCAGCGGGTAGGCCATGACGAGGCAGATGACCGTGCTGATCAGCGAGAGCGCAAGCGCGTAAACCAGCGCCTTGATGTTTTCGGGCCGCCCCATCTCGGCGAGATTGGCCAGGGTGAAGCTGCCGTCCGCGGCCGTCATCCCGTAATAGATGATGATGACGAGCGGGATTACGATGAAGGCGACGCTCCAGACCAGAAAGGGGCCGGAGAGCAGCCATTTGGATTTTCCTTTACTCATTGACGGCCACGGCCTCCTCGTCCTCGGATTCCGGCTTGTTCATGATCTGGATGTCAAACGGGTCCACGTGAATGCCGACCCGGGTGCCGACCGGGAACAGGTCGGTGCTGTGTACCAGCCACTCGAAGCCGCCGGCCTGCACCTCCATCTCGTAGTGCACGCCCTTGAAGATCAGATGGCTGACCACGCCCTCGATCGTTCCCTCCTCCGGTTTGAGCAGGTCGATGTCCTCCGGGCGGATCACCACGTCCACCGGGCGGTTACGGCCGAAGCCCTCGTCCACGCAGGGGAACTTCGCGCCCAGGATTTCCACCAGCCGGTCCTCCAGCATCGTGCCGTGGATGATGTTGCTGTCGCCGATGAAATCCGCCACGAACGCGTTTTTCGGCTCGTTGTAGATGTCCTCGGGCGTGCCGATCTGCTGGATGTAGCCCTGGTTCATGACCACGATCGTGTCCGACATCGTCAGGGCTTCCTCCTGGTCGTGGGTAACGTAGATAAAGGTAATCCCCAGCTCGTTTTTCAGGCGGATCAGCTCGTACTGCATGTCCTGCCGGAGCTTGAGGTCGAGCGCGCCAAGCGGCTCGTCGAGCAGCAGTACCCTTGGCTCGTTGACGATCGCGCGGGCGATGGCGATGCGCTGCTGCTGGCCGCCGCTTAGGGAATCCGGCATGCGGTTTTCATAGCCCTCCAGGTTGACGAGCTTCAGCGCGTATTTGATCTTGTCGTTGATGTAGTCTTTGCTTTTCTTTTTGATGCGGAGGCCGAAAGCAATGTTCTCGGCGATCGTCATATGCGTAAAAAGCGCATATTTCTGGAAGACGGTATTGAGCTGCCGCTTGTTGGGCGGAAGATTCGTGATGTCCTCGCCATTGAAAATAACGCGGCCCCGGTCCGGGCTTTCAAAACCGCCGAGGATGCGCAGCGTCGTCGTCTTGCCGCAGCCGGACGGCCCCAGCAGCGTCAGAAATTCGTTCTCGCGTATGTAGAGATTCAGGTCGTCGAGCACCACCTCGCCGTCGAAGGATTTTGTGATGCCGACCAGATCGATCAGTTTATTGCTCATACGTGCCTCCCGTTTGATTCAGAAGCTTGGCGGAGTGCTGACCCAGATCAGCGATGCCCCTGTTTTTTCGTTTGCGGTGATATAGTGCCGGGTGTGCGGCACAAAGTAAAAGGATTCGCCCTTTTTCGCCTTGTACAGACGCGCGCCCAGATGGACGGTGACGCTCCCCTGCAGGACGTAGCCGAATTCCTCGCCCTCATGCGGCTGATCCGGATAGGTGGAGCCGCCCGGCTCCAGCGTCAGGCGGATCGGTTCCATCGCGTTTTTCTGCGCGTTGGGAATGATCCATTCAATCTTGTTTTTCAGTTCAGAATCAATTTTTTCAAAATAATCAGCATCGTGAAATACGATCTGTTCGTCCGCCGGCGCGCTGAAAAATTCCTGCAGATCCGTGCCCAGGCACTGCAGAATATCGACCAGCGTCGCGATGGACGGAGAGGTAAGGTCGCGCTCAAGCTGTGAGATAAAGCCCTTGGACAGCTCGGCCCGGTCGGCCAGCTCCTCCTGGGTCAGGTTTTTGGCAATGCGCAGTTCCTTGAGTTTCGTTCCGATATGCATAACATGTCCTCTTTTCTTTTGGATAGTAAAAATAAACAAAAAGTTTACTTTCACTAAACAGACAGTAACATTGATTATACTACGATTCAGGTGCATGTCAATAGATTTTTCGCAAGTTTCCAAAGTATTTCGGAGTATTTCGCTTAACAAAGCGGGGCAGGTATGGTATGATAACGGAAGAAAACCAGGACAAAGCCTGACGGGCCGCGGAAAAATCGCGCGGGACAGGCATTTTTACAGGAGGTTTGGAATGGAAGACCAGAAAAAATATGTGGCCTACGTCGGCACCTACACCCACGGGAGCAGCATAGGGATTCACGTCTACGATATCGATACGGAAGCCGGCTATATGACGGAGCGGACGGTGATTCCGGTGAACAACGCTTCCCACATGACGAAATCATACAACGGAAAGTATCTTTATTCTATTGCGGACGAGGGCGTGGAGGTGCTGAAGATTCTTCCGGACGGCGGACTCGAGCCGATCAATAAAGTAGGCATCGACGGGATGCGCGGCTGTTACCTGTCCACGGACCGGAACGGGCGTTTTCTGTACGTGGGCGGCTACCACGACGGCAAGGTCACCGTGGTGCACACGCATCAGGACGGCCGCCTCGGCTCGCTGATGGACGGGATTTTCCACAAGGGTCTGGGGAGCGTGGCGGAGCGCAATTTCCGCCCGCATGTGAGCTGCGTGATTCCGACGCCGGACGACAAGTACCTGTGCGCGGTCGACAACGGCATCGATCAGGTGAAGCTCTACAAGATCGATGAGAAGCGCGGACGGCTTCAGCTCTACGATATTCTGCGCTGCAAGCTGGATTCCGGCCCGCGCCTGCTCGCGTTCAGCCAGGACGGGCGTTTTGCCTACATCAACACCGAGCTGACCAACGAGATCTGCGTGTACCGCTATGACGGCTCCGGGAAATCGCCGGATTTTGATAAGATTCAGGAAATTTCCGTGCTGCGCGACCGCGACAGCAAGGGCAGCGCCTGCTGCGGGATGAAGCTCTCGCCCAGCGGGAAGTATCTCTATGCCTCCACGGCCGGGGAGAATACGGTGGCAGTGTTCCGCATCGATCAGGAGACCGGGCTGCTCACCAGGCTGTGCTGCCTGCCGATCAGCGGGGACTACCCCAAGGACATCGACGTCCTCCCGGGCGAAAAAACTCTGGTCGTGTTAAACCACGAGACCAATGAGATCCGCTTTTTTACGATTGATTATGAGAAGGGACTGCTGGTCATGAAAGGGCGTCCGATCAAGATCGATACGCCCAACTGCATCCTGATTTCTCAGTGTGAGGAATAAATTTTTTTCAGAAAGTCGATGCGCGACGCGGCCGCCAGCAGCAGATGATCCGCCAGCGTGAGCGCGGTCATGGCCTCGACGACGACGACCGCCCGCGGTACGATAACGGGGTCGTGACGGCCATGGATTACGGCCTCGCGGCAATTGCCGCTGCGGTCCAGCATCTGCTGCGGCTGCGCGATCGAGGGCGTCGGCTTGAAGGAGACGCGCAGCAGAATCGGCGAGCCGTCGCTGATGCCGCCGAGGATGCCGCCGCTGTGGTTGCTGGCCTTGTACGGCACGCCGTTTTCGCCCACGGCGCAGCAGTCGTTGTTTTCGGAGCCTTTGCTGCGGGAGACGGCGGTGCCGTCCCCGATTTCGACGGCCTTGACGGCGCCGATGGACATCAGGGCTTTCGCAAGGTTGGCGTCGAGCTTCTCAAAAACCGGCTCGCCGAGCCCTGCCGGCACGCCGGAGGCGATGCACTCGATGACGCCGCCGCTGGAGTCCAGCTCCCGCATGCATTCGCTCAGATAGCTTTCCGCCGCTGCGCTGGCCGCCGGGTCGGGCATGCGCACCGGACTCTGCTCGATAAAATCAAAATCCATCTTTGCACGGTCGATGGAGACGGGGCCGATTGCCGAGACATAGGCCCGCACCGACACGCCGAGCTCGGCGAGCAGCCTGCCCGCCACCGCGCCGGCCGCCACGCGGCCGATGGTCTCGCGGCCGGAGGAGCGTCCGCCGCCGCGGTAATCGCGGAAGCCGTATTTCCGGTCAAAGGTATAATCCGCATGGCCCGGACGGTACAGTTCGGCGATGTTGCCGTAGTCGCGGGAGCGCTGATCCTGATTGCGCACCAGCAGCGAGATGGGCGTGCCCGTCGTCCTGCCCTCAAAGGTGCCGGAAAGAATCTCCACAGCGTCGGATTCCGCGCGCGCAGTGGTATACCGGTTTTGCCCCGGCCGCCGGCGGTCGAGCCAGGACTGAATGTCCTCCTCGCTCAGGGGAATGCCGGCCGGACAGCCGTCGATGACGACGCCGATTCCTTTCCCGTGGGATTCTCCCCATGTATTAATTCTGAATATTGTGCCAAATCCAGAGCCTGCCATATCATGATCCTCCGTATATTTTTATATGTAGTCCGGTATTCGCATACGCCGAAAGCGCAGCACGGTTCCGGTGCCTTTTTCCTCTTTTATGATATCCATGCCGGCAGCAGCATATTTTGGAAAACTGCATCAACGCCGCCGTATTTCATTTTCAGTGTCCAGTATATAAAGGAATCTGCGATTTTGCAAGTCCCGCCCTGTGTAAAATGTGGAGTAATGCCTGTGTAAGATGCGAAGCAAGTCTGCGCAAAAATACAAAGCGGCGGACGTACCCTGTCGCCGGATGAACGGCCGCTGCATATCATAGGACAGAGCAGTATCAGAAAAGGAGAACGGATATGAACGACTGTTACAGATGCATCGGCTTTACGCATACGATCGAGAAGGGCGACACCCTTTACAGCCTCGGCAAACGGTACGGCGTGCGGGTGTCCGCGCTGATCTTCGCCAATCCCTATGTGGACATTTATAACCTGCGCGTCGGCGACCAGCTCTGTATTCCGAAGCTGCGCCCGCTTTCTTAAAAAAATCTAAAGATACGCAAAACGGGAGGGCCGCTGATTGACAAACCGGTTTCAGAAATTTATAATGAGCAGGTATGGAAAACCGCATTGAGAGAAAGAGGATGCACTATGAATTTTCTGGATAACATGGAGCGAAAATACGGCCGGTACGCGATTCACAATCTGCCGTTTATCATCGTCGGGCTGTATGCGCTGGGCTACGTGATTTCCCTTGTGATGCCGCAGCTTCTGTATTTCCTGACCCTGCGCCCGGATCTGATTCTGCGCGGGCAGGTCTGGCGCCTGATTTCGTGGGTGCTGGTGCCTCCGAGCCAGTTCAGCCTGTTTACGGTGATCATGCTGTACTTTTACTTTTCGCTGGGCCGCACGCTGGAGTACACCTGGGGCGCGTTCCGCTTCAATGTGTATATTATTTCCGGCGTCGTGTTTACGGTGATCGGCGCGTTTCTGCTGTATCTTTTTGGCGGCGTGATCGGCTATTTCAGCACGTATTACATCAATATGTCCATCTTTCTGGCGTTTGCCCTCACGTATCCGGATATGCAGGTGCTCCTGTATTTTCTGATTCCGATCAAGATGAAATGGATGGGCGCGGTCTACGGCTTCTTTATCATCCTTTCGATGATGCAGGGAGGCTGGGCGGACCGTGTGGCGATTGTGATGTCGCTGCTCAATTTCGTGATTTTTTTCTTCATGACGCGCAACCTGCGCCGCTATTCGCCGAAGGAAGTGCACCGGCGCGCAGAGTTTAAGCGCAACGTGCAGAAGGTACAGCCCAAGGGCGCTACGCGCCACAAATGCGCGGTCTGCGGGCGCACGGAGAAGGACGGAGATCAGCTGGAGTTTCGTTTCTGCTCCAAATGCGCGGGCAATTACGAATACTGTCAGGATCATCTGTTCACCCACCAGCATGTGAAATAACCGCTCCGGGTGTCTGGCAGGAGAGTGAACGTGCGGAGCACGGGACAAACCGGGGCTATGGGATACAAAAATGAGTCATAAAGATAAGAAAAAAGAAATGAAAGATCAGAAAAAATGGATTCACTGTGACAAAAAGACGGCTGCGGCAGCTATTCTGGTGACCGCAGCCATGTTTCTTGCTGTGGGGCTGGCCGTGCTCGGAGAGGGCGCGGACGGTCTGCTTTTTGTGCTGGCCATTCTGCTCAGCCTCTGCGCCGGCCTTTTCGTTCTGGTTCCGGTGAAAGCCGGCAGGATCGCGTCGGCTCTGATGTATCTTTTACTGCCGTTTCTGGCTTTCTTTGCGCTGGAGCATTACACGCATGTGCTCAGTGATCTGGATCCCCTCATCATTGTGCTGAACCTGCTGTTTTTCTATCTGCTGTACGGCCTGTGCGCGCTGCTGTTCGGCAGCGTCCGCCTCGGCTTCGGCGTCGCCACGCTGGTGCCGATGCTGTTCGGCCTCGCCAATTACTATGTGGTCAGCTTCCGCGGCTCGCCGATTGTGCCCTGGGATTTTCTGTCCCTCGGGACGGCGATGTCGGTGGCGGACAATTACTCGTTTGCCCTGACCTGGAAAACGGCGCTGGTGGTGATCGGATTTCTCTGGATTATCCTCGTCGCCTCCAAGTCTGACGTCCGTTTCCGCAGAAAAGGAACGCGCCTTTTTGGCACGGCAATCTATGCGGTACTGCTGTGCGTGTACCTGCTGGCGATACAAAAGAGCACGGTGCAGAGCTTTTTCGGCATGGATACGACGCTGTTCACCCTCAATGTCCTGTACCGCAACAACGGCATTGCGGCGGCGTTCCTGGGCAATCTGCGTTTTTTGAATATCGAGCAGCCGGACGGCTATTCGCCGCAGCGGGTGCAGGAAATCGCGGCGGCTTATGCGGGCGGCGATGCGCTGACGGGAGAGGCTGAGACGACGGACGGAACAAACAATACCGTGGACGGTACGGATGCCGGACAGGCTGCGGAGACAGTCGGAGCTCTGCCCGATAATGCGGAAATGCCGAATATTATTGTGATCATGGATGAAGCCTTCTCCGATCTCTCCGTGTGGGGCGATTTCGCGACCAGCGAGGAGGTTATGCCGTTTTTCAAGGAGATGCAGCAGGAGGCGGTCGGCGGCGAGCTCTACGTCTCGGTCAAGGGGGGAAATACCGCCAACACCGAATATGAGCTTCTGACCGGCGATACGATGGGCTTTCTGCCGGTGGGCAGCATTCCCTACCAGCAGTATATCAAGGGCGACATGCCGTCGCTGGCCAGTTATCTGAAGACGCTCGGCTACGGGACGCTGGCGATCCACCCCTACAACCGTTCCGGCTGGGACCGGGATGTGGTCTACGACTATTTCGGCTTCGACGAATTCCTTGACGTGACGGACTTTTCCAATCCGATACGGATGCGCGGCTACGTCAGCGACCTCTCCGCCTTTGACAAGATCATCGAAAAATGCCAGCAGAAGGAGGACGGCGAGCGGTTGTTTGTGTTTGAGGTGACGATGCAGAACCATGGCGGCTACAGCCGGGCGACGCCGGACTTTGACTCCTATCTGAAGCTGCCGGAGGTCACCAACAAAACCACCAGCGTGCTGGCCACCGAGAAATACCTGACGCTGATGAACGAGACCGACTGCGCGCTGGAGCGATTGTGCGTCTGGATGCGGGAGCAGGAGGAGCCTTACCTTGTGCTGATGCTGGGCGACCACCAGCCCTCGGACTATATCACCAATGTGATTCAGCGCATCTGCGGCGTCAAGAGCGACGAGTCGCTGGATTACCTGCAGCAGGGCTACCGCGTGCCGTTTCTGATCTGGGGCAACAAAGGACTGGAGCATCAGTATTATGACGGTATCAGCGTCAACTACCTGGGCGGCATCCTGATGGAACAGGCGGGCCTGCCGCTGACCGGTTACCAGCAGTTCCTGAAACAGCTGATGGAGGCTTTCCCGGTGGTAAACGGAAACGTCTACCGCGACCGCGAGGGGACCTTCCACAGCTACGGCGACGGCAGAGAGGAAGAGCTGCTGAACGAATACCGGATTCTGCAGTATAACCATCTGGTCGACGAAAAGCACCGGAAGGATGCATTTTTTGGCTCCTGAGTCTTGACAATTTCCGTTTCTCCATCGTATAGTGAGTGCGGCGTTTTTCTGTCCGCTTTGCGGCGGGCGCGGGACCGGGGTACAGAGGAAAGCAAGAAGGAGTGTGCGATTATGAAAAAGACGTTTGTGAATAAGGAAAAGCTGGAGGAAATTGCACAACAGTTTCCGACGCCGTTTCATCTCTACGATGAAAAGGGAATCCGTGAAAATGTGAAGGAGCTGTACGACGCATTTTCCTGGAACAAAGGCTATAAGGAATTTTTTGCGGTGAAGGCGACGCCCAATCCGTTTCTGATCAATATCCTGCATGAATACGGCTGCGGCACCGACTGCTCGTCGATGACGGAGCTGATGCTCTCCGAGGCGATCGGCATTCACGGCCATGACATCATGTTCTCGTCGAACGACACGCCGACGGAAGAATTTAAAAAGGCTGCCGAGCTCGGCGGCATCATCAATCTCGACGATATTACCCATATCGAAAAGGTGGAAAAGACCCTCGGCGCCCTGCCGAAGACCATGTCCTCCCGCTACAATCCGGGCGGACTGTTCAAAATCAGCAACGACATCATGGACAACCCCGGCGACGCCAAGTACGGCATGACCACGGAACAGATCAAGGAAGCGTTCCGCATCATGAAGGCGAAGGGCGTGGAGGAGTTCGGCATCCATGCGTTTCTGGCCAGCAACACCGTGACCAACGACTATTATCCGCTGCTGGCGAAGGTGCTGTTTGAGCTGGCGGTGAAGCTGCAGAAATCCACCGGCGCCAACATCCGCTTTATCAATCTCTCCGGCGGCATCGGCATCCCTTACCGCCCGGACCAGGAGGCAAACGACATCCGCAAGATTGCCAACGGCGTCCGCAAAGTCTACGAGGAGGTGCTCGTTCCCGCCGGCATGGGCGACGTGGCGCTCTACACAGAGCTGGGCCGCTACATGCTGGGGCCGTTCGGCTGCCTGGTCACGCGGGCCATCAACGAGAAGCACACGCACAAGGAATACATCGGCGTCGACGCCTGCGCGGTCAACCTCATGCGTCCGGCCATGTACGGCGCGTACCATCACATCACCGTCATGGGCAAGGAGGATGCGCCGTGCGACCATGTGTATGACGTGACCGGCTCTCTGTGCGAGAACAACGACAAGTTCGCGATCGATCGCCAGCTGCCGGAGATCGAAATGGGAGATCTGCTGGTGATCCACGACACCGGAGCGCACGGCTATTCGATGGGCTACAATTACAACGGCAAGCTGCGTTCCGCCGAGGTGCTGCTGCGCGAGGACGGCACGGCGCAGCTGATCCGACGCGCCGAGACGCCGCGGGATTATTTTGCGACCTTTGATTTCTGTGATATACTCAAAAATATGCGCTATGAGTGATGAGCGGATGAGCGGATAAGCAGATGAGCTCAAATTGTGCTTGCATTTGAAAGTGAAGTATGCTATCATAACAACCGTGCAAAATTTGTGCACGGGCCGCTGTGGCGGAATTGGCAGACGCACTTGACTCAAAATCAAGCGGGTAACACCGTGCCGGTTCGAGTCCGGCCAGCGGCAGAAGAAAAGTCCTGTATTTACGGGACTTTTTCTATTTGCCAACACCGGGCGGTTTTGCTTGTTGACAATGTCCCGTACAGGGGCTATAATATGCTTAACAAGACAGCCGGTAAGGAAGGTCAGCTCTTCCCGTTCCGGTGACAATAAGTAGTGAAGCCGCTTATCTTACCAGGGACAGAGCGGCTTTACTTATTTTTCAAATTCAGAACCGCGACGATTAGCAGCATAACTGTCAGAATCACCATGAATTCTTCATATGTTCTCATAAGCACTCCCCCTTCCGCAAGACTCGGAACGGGTTGTGGCCGCCCTACCGGCTGCCCGGTGAAGCATATTGTGTTGTCAGGGTGCAGGACGAAAGGACGTATCTGTCAAAAACATTTGGAGCAGGCATCATAACCCCTTGATTGTGCTTCTTGCAGAGTTACTTGCCGCGCTTTGGCCGGATTCATTCTGCCACAATTTGGAATCGAGTGGTATTTTTCCCCAGTTGCAGACAACCAAACCATCTGTTCATTTATTTGTTCACTTTGCTCACTTTTTTCAGTTTGCGGCTGGGCATCTGAAAGATATGCAGAGGCAATATAAGCAGTAATGCCACCATAAGCTACTTGTGCCCATTCTCCATCAATGTGCTGTACATCAATAGAATCAGATTGATTCAAGGTTCCTAAAATATCATAGTCTGTACCGGCTCCACTCCGCACATTAACGGTTGCGGTTGCGTACATTTGCCTTGACGGTTCGGAGGTTGTAACTGGTTCTGACTCAGGTTCAGACAGTGGTGGTTCCTGTATTTGAGTTTGAGGCTCAACAGGCGCCTGCACTTGCGGTTCTGTTTGCTCTGATGCCTGTATCTGAATTTTTGTTTTCGCTTCTGAATGCGTTTCTTTTTCAGTGATCAACTCCGTAGGCTCGGCTTCTACAAGTGTTTCTTCTACAGGTATTTCTTCTGCAGGTATTTCTTCTGCAGGTGTTTCTTCTGCAGATATTTCTTCTACTGGTATTTCTGTCTGGATAGAAGTTTCTGCCTCAGTTTCAAGCCGTGCGCTCGATATAGCAGAATTGGCCGGTTGGTCATTTTTATTGTTTCCAACACTTCCGATCATTGCAATAACAGCAAGAGCACAAATGGCTACGCCAAGTTTTTTCATAAGAGTCCCCTTCTTTCTTTTGTGAATTACTGTATAGCTGTAAGCACTGGAAGATTGCATGGTGTCTTTTGTATTTTCAGCGTTCCTTAATTTGGTTGATGATTTTTCCCACTTCTTTGGGCGGGCAATATCTTTCTGGGAGCCTCCGAATATCTTTATTTTTCTGCACCTGCTGATTTCCTATTTTTCTTCCATAGACCATAATAAAGATTCCACATAAAATGCCTATAGTTCCGCCGATGGGAGATACGATAAGCAGTAAAAGGCTCATGCAAATAAGTATTATGCCAAGGGCAGTAACAAAAGTCCGATATGCTTTTTCATGCTTCATCATTTGTCTCTTTCATTTTTCATAAATTGCTATCTATATCACATCACTCTGAAAAGCCACAGCCTTTCCGAGTACACGTACTTGGTTAAGGTCTTCACCCTGGTATATCTGGTCTTTGTGTAATGGATTCTCCGGTTTTAATATAAGCAGGGATTTTTCCTGGTAATAGTAGAAGCGCTTCAGTGTCGCTTCACTATCATTATTTACCACCACAGCAGCGATTTCTCCATTCTCCACGGTATCTTGCTGGCGGATAAATACTATATCACCGTCATGGATACGGGCATTTATCATACTGTCACCTTTGGCACGGAGACAGAAGTCAGCCTTGATGTCCGTTCCCGCCAGAACATAGCTTTTCCTGTCCTCGTTAGTGAATTTGGGTTCACCACAGGCAATCTCTCCGAGCATGGGGAAACGCTTGGCGGAAATGGGATAGAGGTTCAGGGAATCATATTGCCGTTCTCTGGAAACATCATACCCCATAAGCCATGCTTCATTTACACCGAGTGCAGCGCCTAATACGAAAAGCTTATCCTGCATTGGTTCTGTTTTACCAGAACAGTATTGACTAATGTCAGATTTATTCATTTTAACATTATATTTTTTGCAATACGGAATAGTTAGATTTAAGATGTCAATCTGGCGCAGACCACGTTCTGTCATAATTCTATTTAATCTGATAGATGTATTTTCCTTTTCCATTTTCATGCCGCCTTCCTTTTCATAAGACTACCACATAGTATACATAAGTTCAATACCGAAAACATAAGAAGTTCAAATTTTTGAATTTTTGTATTGACAGGGCATGGTAGCGGTGATATGACATAGAAGAGTTCAAAAATTGAATTGCAAAAGGGGGGGGATTTCGTTGGCGTTCGATTATAGTAAATTGAAAGGAAGGATTATAGAGGTGTCTGGTTCTCAGTCTCATTTTGCTGCGGCAATGAATTGGCCTGAGCGAACGTTTTCTCTGAAAATGACTGGGGCGTGAAACTGGAAACAGTCGGATATCTGCAAGGCGGTTGCTCTGTTGAAGCTGTCTGGAGATCAGATTCCTGCTTATTTTTTTGCAGAGAAAATTCAAAATATTGAACAAACTGGGTAAAGGGCGAGGTGAGACGATGGGATACGGAGAGCTTGAACTACTAGTTGGCTGCATCGTGATTTGTTTTTTGGTCATAGCAACATGCGATATACTACGGCTCCCATAACAGAAAAATTACTTTTTGGTTGGCTTTGGAGGGCATGGTATTGGATGTCTCGGGCCGGGAGCACCACCTCCGGAATTTCTTTTGCTTGTTTGTGGAGCACGGGGGATGAGCTCGGATTAGATGAAGATTTTTTTGTTGGCATTATCTCACCTCTTTTGAACTGGGATAAACGACTTCAAAATATCGTATCCAATCAGTTTCGCCTTTTTTATGGATACATTTTGAATCCGGGAGAAAAATTCCAGGGAAAAAGAGAAACCATATCAGAATATTGAGTTTCAAATTTATAAATTAATTCGCGGATTTCTTCGTCTGAATAGGCATCGCTCTCAATGAAAAGCCATTCGTGACGCATATCAATGAGCATATTGCTTAGGGGCGTTGCAATTAATTTTGATGAAAGGACCAAGTCGTTTTTGAGTATATACGAAGTTAGGGCTTGAAGAATTTGTAAAAGGACAATTATGGCTGACCACATAGCCGGTATAAGCGTCCATATTTTCAATGACGAAATACACGCCAAAGAACCAAATAAGCAAATTCACGTAAAGGATTTTTCCTTTGCATTTGAGAGTTATCGTTGGTAATTATAGGAGAATTATACTACATTGCAAATTATTTTTTAATCAAGGTGTTTGAACCTTTTGTTATGTTCAGCTATGTGCGGAAACGATTTTTTTGTTGCCAGCACCCGGGAAAAGCATTAGAATAGAAAAGCAGGGGAGGGCGGCCGATGAACTGTATCGAGGCGCGGAGGATGGTGACTCCGTTCATAAAAAAAGAATTGTCGGACCGGGAGACGGAGCAGTTTCTGAATCATGTGGAGCACTGCGCCGACTGCATGGACGAGCTGGACATCCATTTCACCGTTTACAAAGCTTTGGACACGCTGGATTCGGGCGTCCACCATGAATACGATTTTCGCCGGATGTTGAATGAGGAAATCCGGAACGCGCGCCGCAGGATCCTGCGGCGGAAAATGTTCCGGGCGCTGTACTGGCTGGTTCTTTTCCTGACGGAGCTTCTCCTGGTGATGAGCATTTACACCGGCTATCAGCAGAAGCGGGAGCGCTCCGAAAAACGGCAGAGCCAGGAAATCGAGGCAATAACGGAGAGCGAAGAAACGACGGAGAGCGAAGCACAGACGGAAAGCAAAACACAAACGGAAAGCGAAATACAGACAGAAAGCAAAACACGGGGAACACAAGCGGCACAGCCGGAAATACTGCGGACAAAATCGCCGGAGAACAAAACGGACGCGCCTGCTGCGAAAGAAGAAAGACTGCCGGAGACTAAAACAAATGGTTACGTTGCAAACGAGGAAACGGCAGAACCCAAGAGTATAGAAGAATAATGGAAAAAGACCGAGATTGAGTGAAATATGAGAGGTGCATATATGGCGGAAAAGGAAAAAATCGTACTGATCGACGGACACAGCATTTTGAACCGCGCGTTCTACGGGCTGCCGACGCTGACCAACAGCGAGGGGCTTCACACCAACGCGGTCTACGGTTTTCTGAATATCCTGTTCAAGGTGCTGGAGGAGGAGCGCGCCGCCTACGCGGCGGTCGCCTTTGACTTGAAAGCGCCGACATTCCGGCATAAAATGTACGAAGGATACAAGGGTACGCGCAAGCCGATGCCGCAGGAGCTGCACGAACAGGTGCCGTTGATGAAAGAGATGCTGCGCGCCATGCGGATTCCGGTGCTGGAGTTGGAAGGCTACGAGGCCGACGATGTGCTGGGCACCGTGTCGCGTCAGATGGAGCGGGAGGGACTGGCCGTTTCGGTGGTGTCCGGCGACCGCGACCTGCTGCAGCTGGCGACGGACGAAATCCGCATCCGCATTCCCAAGACGAAAGCTACCGGGACGGAGATCGAGGATTACTACGCCGCGGATGTGGCCGCGCGCTATCAGGTGACGCCGGTGCAGTTTATCGACGTCAAGGCGCTGATGGGCGATGCCTCGGACAATATTCCGGGCGTGCCCGGCATCGGCGAAAAGACGGCCACAAAACTGATCGCGCAGTACGGCTCGATCGAGGAGGCGTACGCGCATGTGGACGAGATCACGCCGGCAAAGGCACGGGAGGCTCTGCGCGCGCACTATGACCTGGCGCAGATGAGCAAGACGCTCGCCACCATAGAGCTGCAGGCGCCGATCACGCTGGAGAAGGACGCGGCGCGGATTGGGAATCTTTACACGAAAGAAGCGCTGGAGCTCTGCCGCAGGCTGGAGTTTAAGAACCTGCTCGGCCGCTTTCCTATCGAGGAAGCGCCGCCGGAGCGGGAGGCCTCGTTTGTCCGGATTACCGGACTGAGCGAGGCGGAGCAGGCGTTTGCGCAGCTGGCCGGGCAGGAGCCGGCGTTTCAGCTGATCATGGAAAACGGCGCGCTTCTGGGCGCGGCGCTGTGCGGCGGGCCGGACGGCGCCTGCTTTCTGGAGGCGGGAGGCTTTCTGACGCCGGAATATCTGAGCGGCCGCATTTCCGAGCTGATTGCGCAGAGCGGAAAAGCTACTGCGATGTATCTCAAGGAACAGCTTGCTTTCCTCTCTGTCCCGGAGGACCGCCGCGGCGGCCTGTTTGACGCGGCGATCGCCGCCTATCTGCTGAACCCGCTCAAGGACAGCTATACCTGCGAGGATATCGCGCGGGAGTATCTGGGGCAGATGCTTCCGTCGCGCCAGGAGCTGTTCGGAAAGGATTCCTGGGAAAAAATTCTCGCGGAAAAGCCGCAGGCTTTTCTGAATTATGTGTGCCGGATACCGCTGGTTCTCCGGCAGGCGCGCCCTGTGCTGGAGGCGCGGCTGGAAGAACTGGGGATGCGCCGCCTGTTTGAGGAGATTGAGATGCCGCTGGTGTTCACCCTCTCCGATATGGAGCGCGCGGGCATCCGTGTGCGCGCGGAGGAACTGCAGGCTTACGGGGAGCAGCTGACGGGCCGCATTCAGGAGCTGGAGCAAACGATCTATGAGGCGGCCGGAGAGCAGTTCAACATCAACTCGCCGAAGCAGCTGGGTGTTATCTTATTTGAAAAGCTGCAGCTTCCGCACGGGAAAAAGACGAAGACGGGCTATTCCACGGCGGCGGATGTGCTGGAACGGCTGGCGGAGGAGTTCCCGATTGTATCGGAGATTCTCGAGTACCGCCAGATGACAAAGCTGAAATCGACCTACGCCGACGGCCTGGCCAATTATATTTCCGCCGACGGTCGGATTCACGGAAAGTTTAATCAGACCATCACGGCCACCGGGCGCATCAGCAGCACGGAGCCGAACCTGCAGAATATCCCGGTGCGCATGGAGCTGGGACGGCTGATCCGCAAGGTGTTTGTGCCGGACGACGGCTTTGTGTTCCTTGACGCCGATTACTCGCAGATCGAGCTGCGCGTGCTGGCGCATTTTTCCGACGACGAAAATCTGATTCAGGCGTACCGCGAGGCGCAGGACATCCATACCATGACGGCCTCCCAGGTATTCCATGTGGCGCCGGAGGAGGTCACGCCGCTGCTTCGCCGCAACGCCAAGGCGGTCAATTTCGGCATCGTCTATGGCATCAGCTCGTTCGGGCTGAGCCAGGACCTCAGCATCACCCGCAGGGAAGCGCAGGAATACATTGAACAGTATTTTCATACATTTCCCGGCATCAAGCGCTTCCTCGACCGCACCGTGGCGGAGGCGAAGGAAAACGGCTACGTGACGACCATGTTCGGGCGGCGGAGGCCGGTGCCCGAGCTGAAATCCTCCAATTTCATGCAGCGCTCGTTCGGTGAGCGCGTCGCCATGAACGCGCCGATTCAGGGGACGGCGGCCGATATCATCAAGATCGCGATGAACCGCGTCAACGAATGGCTGCGCAGCCGTCACATGCGTTCGCGCCTGATTCTGCAGGTGCACGACGAACTGCTGGTGGAGACGGCGAAGGAGGAACTGGACGAGGTGCGGGAGATGATGCTGCGGGAGATGCAGCATGCGGCCGAATTGAAGGTGCGGCTGGAGGTGGACATTCACGCCGGCTCCAACTGGTACGAGGCCAAATGACGCCGCAGCGGCGTTTCCCGTTTTGTATTCCCTGCGGGCCTCCTTTTAAGACAGCGCGGCCATTCTGCGGGAGGAACGGAGCCAGACGGAACGGCTGGAACGATGAGTGTGAGAAACAAACGCGAAGCGGGGAGGAACAGATGTGAAAATACTGGGGATCACCGGCGGCGTGGGGGCCGGCAAAAGTACGGTGCTGGCCTATCTGGCGCAGCGGTACGGCGCATATGTGATACAGGCGGACGAGGTGGGCCGTCTGCTGCAGACGCCGGGGCACAGCTGCTATGAGCAGATTGCCGCGCAGTTCGGGCCGGAAATCCTGGGGCCGGACGGCGCCATTCTCCGGGACCGCCTGGCTGCTCTGGTGTTTGCGGACGCCGGTCTGCGGGAAAAGCTCAACGCCATCGTGCATCCGGCGGTGAAGGCCTATATAATAGAAGAAATTGCGCTCCGGCAAAAGCAGCATCCCAAGACGCCGTTTATCGTGCTGGAAGCGGCGCTTTTGCTGGAGGATCATTATGACACGGTTTGTGATGAAATCTGGTATATTTATGCATCGGATGCCGTGCGAATCCGCCGCCTGGCGCTCAGCCGCGGCTACAGCGCGGAGAAGTCGGGCAGCATCATCGCCAGTCAGCTCCCGGAGGCGGAGTACCGCCGAAGATGCAAAACGGTCATTGACAACAGCAGTGAATTTATGGAAAATACGTATGAACAAATCGATAAAGGATTGAGAGAACATGGATTTTTGTAGTATCGCCAGCGGCAGCAGCGGCAACTGTATCTTTGTGGGCACACAGCAGACAAGCGTTCTGATCGACGCCGGAATCAGCGGGAAACGGGTGACGGACGGACTCCGCTCGCTCGGCCGCGAGCCGCAGGAGCTGGATGCGATTCTGATCACGCATGAGCATTCGGATCATATCAAGGGACTCGGCGTACTCGCGCGCAAATACGGCGTTCCGATTTACGCCTCGGCCGGCACCATACGCGCGCTGCGCGAACAGAACCTGCTGGGCGAGGTGGACGAATCCCTGTTTCATGTGATTCTGGCCGATCAGAACTTTCAGATACAGGATCTGGAAATCGAGCCGTTTCACATTTCGCATGACGCGGCGGAGCCGGTGGCCTATCGTCTCGGCGACGGCCGGAAGTCTCTGGCCGTGGCGACGGATCTCGGCTGCTACGACGATTACATTGTGCAGCACCTGCAGAACCTTGACGCCGTGCTCGTGGAATCAAACCACGACCTCAATATGCTGCAGGTGGGCACCTACCCCTACTACCTGAAACGCCGGATTGCCGGCAGCAGAGGCCACCTCTCAAACGAACACGCCGGCCGGCTGCTGTGCGAGATTCTCAACGACCACATGGAGGCGGTCATGCTCGGCCATCTGAGCAAGGAGAATAATTATGAGGCGCTGGCGCTGGCGACGGTCTGCGCGGAGATCACCATGGGCGACAACCCCTACCGGGCGGAGGACTTCCGCATCGGGATTGCCAGGCGGGACGAGCCGTCGCAGCTGATTGCGGTGTAAGGCAAAAGACTGCCGCAAAATACCGACAGGTTTCGGCAGAATTTTATAAATGAGACAATGAAAGGGCAGGAGATTATGAAAAAGACAATTATCACGGTGGTGGGAACGGACCGGGTCGGCATCATCGCCAGGGTATGCACCTATCTCGCGGAAAACAACGTCAATATTCTCGATATTTCACAGACGATCGTGCAGGGATTTTTCAATATGATGATGGTGACCGACGCCACGCAGTCGCCCAAGAGCGGCGCGCAGATTGCGGAGGAACTGGATGCGGTGGGACAGGAGATCGGCGTGGTGATCCGCTGCCAGCATGAAGATATTTTCAATATGATGCATCGTATCTGAGGGAGACGACATGATAAACATATTTGAAGTAAACGAGACGAATAAAATGATCACGCAGGAGAATCTGGACGTGCGCACCATTACGCTCGGCATCAGCCTGCTGGACTGCATTCACGACGATCTGGACACGCTGAACGAGAATATTTACCGCAAGATCACGACGGTGGCCCGCGATCTGGTGGCGACGGGCGAGGAAATCGAGCGGGAATACGGAATCCCGATCGTCAATAAAAGGATTTCCGTGACCCCGGCGGCGCTGATCGGCGGCAGCGCCTGCCGCGGCCCGGAGGATTTCGTGGCCATTGCGCGGACGCTGGACCGCGCGGCCAGGGAGGTCGGCGTTAATTTCCTCGGCGGCTATTCAGCGCTGGTGTCGAAGGGCATGACGCGCTCGGACGAGTATCTGATCCGCTCGATTCCGCAGGCGCTGGCGGAGACGGAGCGCGTATGCAGTTCGGTCAACGTCGGTTCCACCAAGTGCGGTATCGACATGGACGCCGTGCGTCTGCTCGGCCAGATGATCCTGGAGACCGCACAGAAGACAAAGGAGCAGGATTCCCTGGGCTGCGCCAAGCTGGTTGTGTTCTGCAACGCGCCGGACGACAATCCGTTTATGGCGGGCGCGTTTCACGGCGTGACCGAGGGCGATTCCGTGATCAACGTCGGCGTCAGCGGTCCTGGCGTGGTCAAACACGCGCTTGCCGAGGTGCGGGGGAAAGATTTCGAGACGCTCTGCGAGACGATCAAAAAGACTGCGTTTAAGGTGACGCGCGTCGGTCAGCTTGTGGCGCAGGAGGCGTCGCGCCGCATGAATATTCCGTTCGGCATCATTGATCTGTCGCTGGCTCCGACGCCGGCGATTGGCGACAGCGTCGCCGACATTCTCTGCGAGATGGGGCTTGAATACGCCGGAGCGCCCGGCACGACAGCGGCGCTGGCTCTTCTGAATGACCAGGTCAAAAAGGGCGGCGTGATGGCTTCCTCCTATGTAGGCGGCCTGAGCGGTGCGTTTATCCCGGTCAGCGAGGATCAGGGCATGATCGACGCCGTCAAAGCGAACGCGCTGTCCCTGGAAAAGCTGGAGGCCATGACCTGCGTCTGCTCCGTGGGCCTCGACATGATCGCCATCCCCGGGAGCACGAAGGCATCGACGATCTCGGGTATCATCGCGGATGAGATGGCGATCGGCATGGTCAATCAGAAGACCACGGCGGTGCGCATCATCCCTGTCATTGGCAAGGACGTGGGAGAGATGGTGGAGTTCGGCGGACTGCTCGGCTACGCGCCGATCATGCCGGTGAATCCGTATTCCTGCGAGGCCTTTGTCAGCAGGAGGGGGCGGATTCCGGCGCCGATTCACAGCTTTAAGAACTAGGCTATACGAAAGATATTATATAATCACCGGACTGATTTCATACTCCGTGCGAAACGCCGGCCGTGCGCCGGCGTCTTTTGCATTGCAGTTTTGCGCATCGCAGTCAGCCGGATTCGGAATGTTTCGTGCGCTGCAGTCAGCCGGATTCGAAGCGTTTTGTGCGCTGCGGTCAGCCGGGTTCAGAACGCTCCATGCACCGCGGTAGGCCATCTGCATGCTGCGGTAAAAATGCGACGCAAACACATCTTGTTTCCACATCTGCACCCCGCATGGATTTGTCAGCTGCGCCGCGTGCGCAGGCTTGGTGATAAAGGGCAGGGAACAGGACCGCCTGATCTGATGCAGCAGCGGTGCGGCCTCGCGGCGGAAGCCGAGTACTTTTGCATAATATACAACGCCGTTTGCGCGAAAACGTTCCACATCTTCCTGTTTCAGACCGAGCACCAGATGCAGCAGCGCCCGCCGGATGCGGGCCCCGGTCATCTGTTTTGTTTTCAGCAGATTTACCATTTCTTCCCAGGACCGCCCGATGCAGGCATGGCGAAGGCTGCAAATGCGGTCCGACAGGTCGGAGGAGATGTCCAGTATATCGTCAAATTTTTCACGAATAAGCAGCTGATACGTCAGAACCGGCAAAAGCTGCGCGGGCTGTACGGCGTTGGCCGCAGCCTCCTGATATAAAGAACGGCAATTCTCAGGAATGTATGCTATCCAAGGAAGACAAGCGATCTCAGGATTATAGGCCATCTCAAGATTATAAGCGGTCTCAGGATTGTAAGTAATCTTAGAACTACATGCAATCTCAGAACTGCAAGTAATCTTGAAATTATAAGCGGCAATGGCGGAATCCGCCATCCCTCCATGCGCCGGAACAGTTTCCGCCCGCAGCGCCCTGCGTAGGGCCGTGGCGGAGCAGTATGTTCCGCCGAAATCTTCGCTGTGGTACCCGCTTCCCCGGCGGGCGACGGGCAGCGGCGTGATGCCGCTGTCTCTCTTTTTTAAGGCCCTGCAGTATTCCACGCCGAGGATGTTGTTGGGGGAGGCGAGAAAGTCCGCAATGAAAGGCTCCGGGCAGACTTCGCGCAGGGCCTCGCTGCGCGCCTGCGGATACGTCAGGCCCTGCCGCAGCCGCGCCTGCAGCGCCTGCCGGTACGCTTCCGGTTCCGCGCATAAAAATTCGGCCGCCTGCATGAAACGGGCAAGATCCGCCTGCTCTGCGCCAAAGCAGAGCGCGTCGACGACGCCGAGGCGGTCGAGCAGGGCAACCGCGCCCTCCGCGAAATATTCGGCGCTGCCCGTGGCATAGCAGACCGGCAGTTCGAGCACGAGGTCGGCGCCGTTTTGCAGCGCCATGCGTGTCCGTGTATATTTATCAAACACCGCGGGCTCCCCGCGCTGCACGAAATCCGGGCTCATGACGACGGCCGCATAGTCCGCCCCGGCCTGCCGTTTCGCCTCGGCGATGTGATATGCATGGCCCGTGTGAAACGGGTTGTATTCCGCGATGATTCCGACTGTGCGCATCCTTTTTCCCTTCCCGTATTGTTCTATTTTTCGTACACTGCGAATTTTCCCTATTTTAGCAGACAAAAAACACCGGCGCAATGCAAAAATAATCTTGTCCGCTGTAAAAAATTGGGGTATAATCGAACTAACGCAAAAACGGTAGAAAGGAGTCCATAAACCATGGCATTTATTGACATTCTGAAAGCAAAAGCAAAAGCAAACAAAAAAACAATTGTACTTCCGGAGACCGAGGACAGACGCACCTATGAAGCGGCTGCGAAGATCCTTGCAGAGGGCATCGCGAATATCGTGCTCGTCGGCAGCGAGGAAGCGGTGAAAAAAGGCAGCGAAGGCCTCGATATCTCCGGTGCGGTTGTAGTAGATCCCGCGACCAGCGACAGGACCGCGGCTTACATCGACAAGCTCGTCGAACTGCGTTCCAAGAAGGGCATGACCCCGGAGCAGGCGAAGGAGATCCTCCTGAACCAGTATCTGTACTACGGCGTCATGATGGTCAAGATGGGCGACGCAGACGGCATGGTTTCCGGCGCATGCCATTCCACGGCCGATACCCTGCGCCCGTGCCTGCAGATCCTCAAGACGAAGCCGGGCACAAAGCTCGTATCCGCCTTCTTCCTGATGATCGTTCCGGACTGCGAGTACGGTGCAAACGGCGCCTTTGTATTTGCTGACTCCGGCCTGGTACAGGATCCGAGCCCGGAAGAACTGGCGGCGATCGCGGCTTCCTCCGCAGAGTCCTTCGAGCTGCTGGTCGGCGAGGAAGCAAAGGTAGCGATGCTGTCTCACTCCACGATGGGCAGCGCAAAGCATGCGCTGGTAGACAAGGTCACAGAGGCGACCAGGATTGCAAAGGAGCAGTACCCGAACCTCAAGCTCGACGGCGAGCTGCAGCTTGACGCGGCGATCGTTCCCAGCGTCGGTGCTTCCAAGGCCCCGAACAGCGACGTGGCGGGCAAGGCGAACGTTCTGATCTTCCCGAACCTCGACGCGGGCAACATCGGCTACAAGCTGGTGCAGAGACTGGGCAAGGCGGAGGCTTACGGCCCGGTTACGCAGGGTATCGCGGCTCCGGTCAACGACCTCTCCAGAGGCTGTTCCGCGGACGATATCGTCGGCGTGGTGGCGATCACGGCAGTACAGTGCCAGGCGGCGGACAAATAATATAAATTGGAGGAAATCACAGACATGAACGTTTTAGTTATCAACTGCGGAAGTTCATCTTTAAAATATCAGTTAATCAATTCCGAATCCGAAGAAGTGCTGGCGAAGGGCCTCTGCGAGCGCATCGGCATCGACGGCAGGCTGACCTATCAGAAAGCTGGCTGCGACAAGGAAGTGACCGACGCTCCGATGCCCACCCATAAGGAAGCGATCCAGATGGTGCTGGATGCCCTGGTAAACGAAAAGACCGGCGCGATCAGCAGCCTGGCGGACGTCAGCGCGGTAGGCCACAGAGTGGTCCACGGCGGCGAGAAGTTTGCGAGCTCCGTTGTGATCAACGGGGAAGTGCTGAAAGCGATCGAGGAGTGCAACGACCTGGCTCCGCTGCACAATCCGGCGAACCTGATCGGCATCAATGCCTGCGCAGAGCTGATGCCGGGCGTGCCGATGGTGGCGGTGTTCGATACCGCGTTCCACCAGACCATGCCGGAGAAGGCGTATCTGTACGGGCTTCCGTATGAATATTATGAGAAATACAAGGTGAGACGCTACGGCTTCCACGGCACCAGCCACAGCTTCGTCTCCAAACATATGACCGAGTTCCTCGGCCTGGACGCGAACAACAGCAAGGTGATCGTCGCGCACCTCGGCAACGGCGCATCCATCTCCGCAGTCGTGAACGGCAAGTGCGCGGACACCTCCATGGGCCTGACCCCGCTCGAGGGCCTGGTGATGGGCACGCGTTCCGGCGATATCGATCCGGCGATCATGGAGTACATCGCAAAGAAAGAGGATCTGGACATCGCGGGCGTGATGAACGTCCTGAACAAGAAATCCGGCGTGCTCGGTATCTCTGGCGGCCTCTCCAGCGATTTCCGCGATCTGGAGGAGGGCATGAACTCCGGCAACAAGCTGGCGGAGAATGCGATCGACGTGTTCAGCTACCGTGTGGCCAAATACATCGGCTCCTATGTGGCGGCGATGAACGGCGTGGATGCGATCGCGTTTACGGCAGGCATCGGCGAGAACGCCCCGCTGGTGCGCAGAAAGGTGCTCAGCTATCTCGGCTACCTCGGCATCACGATCGACGAGGAAGCGAACGGAAAGCGCGGCAGCGACTGCGTGATTTCCACACCGGATTCCAAAGTGAAGGTAGCGGTGATCCCGACCAACGAGGAGCTCGCGATCTGCCGTGAGACGGTGGCGCTGGTATAAGCGCGGCCCTGGCCTTTGCTGACTGAATGAAAAAACGAAAGACTGCTTTTGCCTGTCTGAGAAAGCGCCGGTGAAAGCAGTCTGCTGTTTTTGCAGGGAAAACGACAACAGACGCTATATTGAGTAAATAATCTCAAATGTAACAAAATGTGTAAAAAACTGTTGACAAATCAATATCTGGTAGGTATAATCTTAAACGTGCGTTAGGAGGAGTATGCGTTGTTGGATCTGACCGATGTACTTTTGACCGAGGGAAAGGTGATTCAGAGAGAAGCGGTGCTGGGTCTGGAGGCCCTGACCTATCGCTTCGGCACGTTTCCGGTTGCGGAGAAAGCGCCGGTCTCGCTCACGATCGAGCATGCCAGCGGCCGAAAGCTTCTTCTGGACGGGGAGACGCGCCTGCAGGTGCTGATTCCGTGCGCGCGCTGCCTGGAGCCCGTGGCGGCCGGGCTGGATGTCCGGCTTCATCTGGAGATCGAGGCGGACGACAGGGATTATATGGACGGATACAATCTGAATATAGATCAGCTTGTCCACGATGAGGCGTTATTGATCTGGCCGGAGAGGATACTCTGCCGGGAGGACTGCAGAGGACTCTGCCCCGTCTGCGGGCAGAACCTGAACGAGAAGTCCTGCGGCTGCGAGCGGACGGATTACGATCCGCGCATGGCCAAGATCCTTGATATTTTCAGTAATTTTAAGGAGGTGTGAGGTATGTCAATCTGTCCCAAAAATAAAACTTCCAAGGCCAGGAGAGACAAGAGAAGAGCGACTTGGAAAATGTCCGCTCCGAACCTTGTAAAATGCAGCAAATGCGGTGAGCTGATGCTTCCGCACAGAGTCTGCAAGGCCTGCGGAACTTACAACAAAAAAGAGATTATTGCAATGGATTGATCTGAGCAACATAAGCCAGGGCTGTCGTAAAAGACTTTTGCGGCAGCCCCGTTTTTTCTGTTGATTTTTACTATAATGTCTGGTACGATATGCTTAACACAGAGCGGTTGTCATTGGAGGTGCCACTATGGGCGAGACAGTGCGGGTCGTGGTTGACGCCATGGGCGGCGATCACGCGCCCGGAGAGATTGTAAAAGGCGCGGTGCAGGCCGTGTCCCGGCGGGAGGATATTCATGTGATCCTGGTTGGCCGGGAGGATGCGGTCCGGGAGGAACTGGAGAAATACACGTTCCCTGCGGAGCGGATCGAGGCCGTGCACGCATCGATGGTGATCGAGACGGCGGAGCCTCCTGTCATGGCGATCCGCACGAAGAAGGATTCCTCCATCGTGGTCGGCATGATGATGGTGCGCAGAGGCGAGGCCGACGCGTTTGTCTCCGCCGGAAATTCCGGCGCGATTCTGGTCGGCGGCCAGACGATTGTGGGCCGCATCAAAGGCATCGAGCGCCCGGCGCTGGCGCCGCTGATCCCGACGAAGAACGGCGTCGCTTTGCTGATCGACTGCGGGGCCAACGTGGATGCGCGTCCCTCCCATCTGGTGCAGTTTGCGAAGATGGGTTCCATCTACATGGAAAATGTGATGGGCGTCCGTCAGCCGCGTGTCGGCATTGTCAATATCGGAGCCGAGGAGGAGAAGGGAAACGCGCTCGTGAAGGAGACGTTCCCGCTTTTGAAGGAATGCCGGGACATTCATTTCACCGGCAGCGTGGAGGCCCGGGACATCCCGGCCGGAGCCTGCGACGTCGTCGTCTGCGAGGCGTTTGTGGGGAACGTCATCCTCAAGATGTACGAGGGCGTCGGCGGCACCCTGATTCAGATGGTGAAGGCCGGCCTGATGCAGAACCTGCGGACCAAGATCGGCGGACTGCTGATCAAGCCGGCGCTGAAGAGCACGCTGAAAGCTTTTGACGCCACCGAGTACGGCGGCGCGCCGCTTCTGGGACTGAAAGGACTGGTGGTAAAGACGCACGGAAACTCCAGCGCGAAAGAGGTGGAACATTCCATTTATCAGTGCGTGCAGTTTAAAGAACAGAAGATCAACGAAAAAATCAAAGAGCACATCCAGCTGGATGCTTAAATAGGACAGACATCAAATAAAAGGAGAGAGTTACGGCATGGAATTTGAAAAATTGCAGAGTATTATCGCGGAAGTATTGAATGTGGACGCAGATGAGATTCGCCCGGAGACGACGTTCGTAGACGACCTTGGGGCGGATTCCCTGGATGTTTTTCAGATCATCATGGGGATCGAAGAAGAATTCGACATCGAAATCTCAAATGAAAAAGCGGAAAAAATCGTATCGGTGGGGGATGCCGCAGAGGCGATCAAAAATGCGATAGAGTAAGGCAGGGAGGCTTTCTAAGCCTCCTTTTTAAAAGAATGAAAGTGAGCGGAAATGAAAAAAAATAATCTGAGAGAACTGGAGCAACGTATCGGCTACAAGTTTCGCAACCCGGAGATGCTCTTTCAGGCGATGAGCCACAGCTCCTACGCCAACGAGCACAAACCGTCCCCGCTTGAAAGCAACGAGCGCCTGGAGTTTCTGGGCGACGCCGTTTTGGAAGTCATCAGCAGCGATTACCTCTACCACAATTACCCGGATATGCCGGAGGGCAGGCTCACGAAGCTGCGCGCCAGCATCGTCTGCGAGCCGACGCTGGCCCTCTGCGCACGGGAATTTGACCTGGGCAGCTACCTGCTGCTCGGCAGAGGCGAGGAGCAGACCGGAGGACGGACACGCAATTCCATCGTTTCCGACGCCATCGAGGCGCTGATCGGGGCCATCTATTTAGACGGCGGCTTCGGCAGCGCAAAAACGTTTGTTGAACGCTTTATCCTGACCGGCATCGAGCACAAAAAGCTGTTTTACGACAGCAAGACCATTCTGCAGGAGATCGTTCAGAGAGATTACAAAGAAGAAGAAATTAAATACATCCTCATCGGTTCCGAGGGACCGGATCACGCCAAGGTGTTTATCGTCGAAGTGCAGATCGGCGGCAAAACGGAGGGCACCGGCCGCGGCAGCACCAAAAAATCCGCTGAGCAGGAAGCCGCGTATCAGGCGATTATCGGATTGAAAGGGAATACGCAGCATGTATCTGAAAAGCATCGAAATACAGGGGTTTAAATCCTTCACCAACAAAATTGTATTTCAGTTTCACAACGGCATTACGGCCATTGTCGGCCCGAACGGCAGCGGCAAAAGCAATGTCGCGGACGCGGTGCGCTGGGTCCTGGGCGAACAGAGCGCCCGGCAGCTGCGCGGCGCCAGCATGCAGGACGTCATTTTCGCCGGCACCGAGACGCGCAGGCCGCTCGGCTTCGCCTCCGTCTCCATCACGCTCGACAATTCCGATCACCGTCTGCCGGTTTCCTACGAGGAAATCACCGTGACCCGGCGCGTCTACCGCTCCGGGGAGAGCGAATACCTGATCAACGGCACGCAGGTGCGCCTGCGCGATATCAATGAGATTTTTTATGACACCGGTATCGGCAAGGAGGGCTATTCCATCATCGGCCAGGGCCAGATCGACCGGATTTTAAGCGGCAAGCCCGAGGAACGGCGCGAGCTGTTCGACGAGGCCGCCGGCATCGTCAAATTCAAGCGGCGCAAGAGCGCGGCGCAAAAAAAACTGGACGCGGAGCGCCAGAACATGGTGCGCGTCAACGACATCCTCGCCGAGCTGACGAGACAGCTCGGCCCTCTGGAGCGGCAGGCGGAGACGGCGCGGATTTATCTCGAGAAAAAGGAGGCGCTGAAGCACTGCGAGGTCAACCTCTTTCTCCTCGAATTCGCGCGGATGCGCCGGGAGCTGGAGGAGACTGAGGAAAAGCGCGGCATCGCGCAGGCGCAGCTGGACGAGGCCAGAGCGGCGTACGAGAAGGCCAGAAGCGAATACGAACAGCTGGAGGCGGAAATCGAGCAGATGGACGCCGGCCTGCAGGAAAAGCGCGACGGCATCGCGCAGGGACAGCTGCGCAGCCAGCAGCTGGAAAATCAGATTCAGCTTCTGCATGAGCAGATCAACACGGCCCGCACCAGCGACGAACACATCAAAACGCGGATCGACGCCATCGCGCAGCAGCTTTCAGAGTACGAGCGGCAGGAGCAGGAGGCCGGCGAAGAGCTGGGCGCCCTGCGCGTGCGCATCCTGGACACCGGAGGGAAAGAAGCGAAGGCCTCTGAGGCCGTCAACGCTGTGCGCGGCGAGACCGCCCTGCTGGAGCAGCAGATCGCACAGGGCAAGGGCGGGATCATTGAGCTGTTGAATCAGCGGGCCACCGTAAAGGCGCGCCTGCAGCGCTACGACACGATGCTGGAGCAGTCGCAGATCCGCAGCGCCCAGCTGGCGCAGGAGGAGCTGAAGCTCCGGAGCGAGAAAACCGAGCAGGAGGCCGTGCGGCAGGAGGTCACGCAGGAGTACGAGGCCGTCAGCGCCCGCATTCAGGAGCTGACCGCGCAGAGCGACCAGGTCAGCGGGGAGCTGGAGACGGTGCAGCAGAAGCTGCAGGAGCACAACCGCCGCGTCGAGCAGGAGCAGACCGAGTACCACCGGGAATCCTCCCGCCTCGAATCCCTCAAAAACATCGCCGAGCGCTACGACGGCTACGGCAACAGCATCCGCCGCGTGATGGAGCAGCGGGACCGCAATCCCGGCATCCTGGGCGTGGTGGCGGATATCATTAAGGTAGAAAAGGACTGCGAGGTGGCCATCGAGACGGCGCTGGGCGGCAGTATCCAGAATATTGTCACCGACACCGAGGAGACCGCCAAGCGGCAGATTGAATTTTTAAAGAAAAACAAGTTCGGGCGGGCGACCTTTCTCCCGCTCTCCGGCATCCGCGGGAAAAATGACTTTTCCAGCCCGCAGGCGCTCTCGGAGCAGGGCGTCATCGGACTGGCCAGCGCGCTGGTAAAGACGGAGGACCGGTACCGGGAGCTGGCGTTGTCCCTGCTCGGGCGGACCGTGGTGGTGGACCATATCGACCATGCGATCGCGCTGGCGCGCAAATACCGCCATACCCTGCGCATCGTCACCCTCGACGGCGAACTGCTGAATCCGGGCGGCGCCATGTCGGGCGGCGCATTCAAAAATTCCAGCAACCTGCTGGGCCGCCGCCGCGAGATCGAGGAGCTGGAGCGCCAGGTGGAAGCGCGCAGAGCGGTCCTGCAGAAGCTGCAGAACGCCATCGACGAGGAGCGCACGGTGCGCAACCGCATGCGCGACGAGATCGTCCGGCTCAAAGACGCGCTGCAGGAGCAGTACCTGGCCCAGAACACGGCCAGGCTCCGCTTAAATGAAATCGGGGAGCGCGGCGACAGCACCGAGCTCGGCTGTCAGAGAATCCGGTCGGAATCCGCCGAGCTGGCGCAGCAGGCGCGCGAAATCCGGGAAAACCAGGAAAACGAGCGCCGGGAGCTGGCGCAGTCGGAGCAGGCAGAGCGGGAGACCGAACAGAAAATCCTGCAGTGGCAGGAGCAGCTGGAACAGAAGCGCGCGCAGGAGCAGGAGGCGCTCTCCGGCGTGGAGGAAATCCGCCTGCAGCTCTCACAGCTGCAGCAGCAGGAATCTTTTATCCGCCAGAACCTTGCGCGCATCACGCAGGAGCAGGAGCAGCTTGCGCAGGAGCAGAAGCAGCATGAGTCGGAGCGCTCCGGCACGGCCCGCAGCATTCAGGAAAAGGAACGGGAGATCGCCAGGCTTCAGGAGGCGGCGCAGGAGATGGCCGCCGGCGCCGGCAGGATGCGGGAGGAAATCGCGCGGCTGCAGGCGGAGCGGGAGCAGAAAAGCGCCGTACATAAGCAGTTCTTCGCCACCCGCGAGGACCTCTCCGAGCGCATGAGCCTGCTCGACCGCGAGAACTTCCGCCTCAACGCGCAGATCGAGCGCCTGAACGAGCAGAAGGACGGCCAGGTCAGCTATCTGTGGGAGGAATACCGGCTGACCCCCAATGCGGCCGCGGAGCTGGCCGACGAGTCAGTGAAAAGCTCCGCCTCCCTCAAGCGCAGCATCTCCGCGCTCAAGAGCGAAATCAAGGGGCTGGGCAACGTCAATGTCAATGCCATCGAGGACTACCGGGAGGTGTCGGAGCGGCATGCGTTCCTGACCGCCCAGCATGAGGATCTGCAAAAGGCCGAGGAGGCGCTGCTGAAAATCATCGCGGAGCTGGACGACGGCATGCGCACCCGGTTCCGGGAGCAGTTCGCCCGCATCCAGACGGAATTCGACAAGGCGTTCCGGCAACTGTTCGGCGGCGGACGCGGCACGCTGGAGCTCGTCGAGGACGAGGACATCCTGGAGGCCGGCATCCGCATCATTGCCCAGCCGCCCGGCAAGAAGCTGCAGAACATGATGCAGCTCTCCGGCGGCGAAAAATCGCTGACGGCGATCGCGCTGCTTTTCGCCATCCAGAATCTGAAGCCGTCGCCGTTCTGCCTGCTGGACGAGATCGAGGCGGCGCTCGATGAAAACAACGTGGAGCGCTATGCAGGTTATCTGCACAAGTTGACAAAAAATACACAATTTATTATTATTACTCATAGAAGGGGCACGATGGCAGCGGCGGACCGCCTGTACGGCATCACGATGCAGGAAAAGGGAGTCTCCGCCCTGGTGTCCGTCAATCTGATCGAGGACGACCTCGACGCATAGGGACGGCTTCTGCAGCCTTCCCGGCGTCGCGCGCAGCGTGCGGCGCATAAAAATGACCGGAATGGAGCGTGATCACATGGAAGAAAAGAAGGGCTTTTTCAAACGCCTCGTGGAGGGTCTGGCCAAGACCCGCGACAATATTGTGTCCGGCATCGATGCCATATTCAGCGGATTTTCCAGCATCGACGACGATTTTTACGATGAGATCGAGGAGATTCTGGTCATGGGCGATCTGGGCATCAACGCCACGGCTTCGATCATCAGCGACCTGAAATCAAAGGTAAAGGAACGCGGGATCAAGGATCCGGCGGAGTGCAAGCAGCTGCTGATCGACAGCATCAAAAGCGAGCTGACGGTCGGCGAGACGGCCTACGAATTTGAGCACCGCAAATCCGTGGTGCTGGTGATCGGCGTCAACGGCGTCGGCAAGACGACGAGCGTCGGCAAGCTCGCGGGCAAGCTCAAAGACCAGGGCAAAAAGGTGGTGGTGGCGGCAGCGGATACGTTCCGCGCGGCGGCCGGAGAGCAGCTCACCGAGTGGGCGAACCGCGCCGGCGTCGACGTCATCGGCGGCCAGGAGGGCTCGGACCCCGCCTCCGTCATCTACGACGCGATTGCGGCTGCGAAGGCCAGGGACGCGGACGTGCTGCTCTGTGATACGGCGGGCCGCCTCCACAACAAAAAGAACCTCATGAACGAGCTGGGCAAGATCAACCGCATCATCGAGCGCGAATACCCGGAGGCGTTCCGCGAGACGCTGGTGGTGCTCGACGGCACGACGGGCCAGAACGCGCTGGCGCAGGCCCGGGAGTTCAAAGAGGTGGCCGACATCACCGGCATTATCCTGACCAAGCTCGACGGCACGGCCAAGGGCGGCATTGCGGTGGCGATTTACTCCGAGCTGGGCATTCCGGTGAAATACATCGGCGTCGGCGAGTCGATCGACGATCTCCAGAAATTTGACGCCGACGAGTTCGTCAACGCGCTGTTCGACGTAAAAGAAGAAAAATAATATAAAGAAGGGCAAAAACCTATGTTGACATTAGAGGCATTTGAAGAGGCTTCCGAGTGTGTGAAGCAGGTAATTCAGGAAACGAAGCTGGTTTACAGCGAATATTTCAGCGCGCAGACCGGCAACAAGGTCTATCTGAAGGCGGAGAACATGCAGGTCACGGGCGCCTACAAGATTCGCGGCGCCTATTACAAAATCAGCACCCTGACGGAGGAGGAGCGGGCCAGGGGCCTGATCGCAGCCTCCGCCGGCAACCACGCGCAGGGCGTCGCTTATGCGGCCAAGGCCTACGGCTGCAAGGCGGTCATCGTGATGCCGGCGACGACGCCGCTGATGAAGGTCAACCGCACCAAGAGCTACGGCGCGGAGGTGGTGCTGTACGGGGACGTGTACGACGAGGCCTGCGAGTACGCGTACAAGCTGGCGGAGGAAAACGGCTACACCTTTATCCATCCGTTCGACGATCTGGCGGTAGCCACCGGCCAGGGCACGATCGCGATGGAGATCGTCAAGGAGCTGCCGCTCGTGGATTACATTCTGGTGCCGATCGGAGGCGGCGGGCTGGCGACCGGCATCTCGACGCTGGCGAAGCTGCTGAATCCCAAGATCAAGGTCATCGGCGTGGAGCCGGAGGAGGCGGCCTGCATGAAGGCATCCCTCGAAAACGGCAAGGTGGTGACCCTTCCGAGCGCCAACACTATCGCCGACGGCACGGCGGTGAAAACGCCGGGCGTCAACATTTTCCCGTACATTCAGCAGAACATCGACGACATCATCACCGTCAGCGACGACGAGCTGATCGTCGCGTTCCTTGACATGGTGGAAAACCACAAGATGATCGTGGAAAATTCCGGACTGCTGACTGTGGCCGCGCTCAAGCATCTGGATGTCAAAAACAAAAAGGTCGTGGCGGTGCTCAGCGGCGGCAACATGGACGTGATCACCATGGCGTCCGTGGTGCAGCACGGCCTGATTCAGCGCGACCGCATTTTCACCATTTCGGTGCTGCTTCCGGACCGTCCAGGCGAGCTGGTGCGGGTAGCCACCATCATCGCCGAGGAGCAGGGCAACGTCATCAAGCTCGACCACAACCAGTTTGTGAGCACCAACCGCAACGCGGCCGTGGAGCTGACTATCACGATGGAGGCCTTCGGCACCGAGCACAAGACGCGCATCATCCATGCGCTGCGGTCGCACGGCTATGAGCCGAACCTCAAGCTGGCGAGCCTGTAATCGGATTTTAAATTCTTCGGATTCATGTCAATAAAAAATACTTGACAGCCTGCCACATTCCGTGTATGATAGCAGCGGTGATGGACATGGAGCAGTTTTTGATGCAGTCCCTTTTGTATGATTTTTACGGAGATCTGCTCACCGAGCATCAGCGGAGCGTGTACGAGGAGGTTGTGCAGAACGACATTTCCTACTCAGAGGCGGCAGAGATGTTCGGCATCAGCCGCCAGGGCGTGCACGAGCTTGTGAAGCGGTGCAACCGCATTCTCGAGGATTACGAGTCAAAGCTCCATCTGGTGGAGCGGTTTCTGCGCGTGCGGGAGCGGGTGCAGGAGATCCGGCAGCTGGCCGGGCACTGCGGGGAGATCGACAAGGAAGAGCTGGCGGAGCGCGTGGCCGGCATTTCGGAGAAAATTTTAGAGGAGTTGTAGCATGGCTTTTGAGAGCTTATCGGAAAAGCTGCAGAATGTGTTCAAAAATCTGCGCGGCAAGGGCCGCCTGACCGAGGCCGACGTCAAGACCGCATTGCGGGAAGTGAAAATGGCGCTTCTGGAGGCGGACGTCAGCTTCAAGGTCGTAAAGCAGTTCATCAGCGCGGTGCAGGAGAAGGCCATCGGGCAGGACGTCATGAACGGACTGAATCCCGGCCAGATGGTGATCAAGATCGTCAACGACGAGCTGATCTCCCTGATGGGCTCAGAGACGACGGAGATCGCGCTGAAGCCCGGCGCGGAGATTACCGTCATCATGATGGCCGGGCTGCAGGGCGCCGGCAAGACGACGACGGCCGCCAAGCTGGCGGGCAAGCTCAAGTCCAAGGGGCGCCGTCCGCTGCTGGTCGCATGCGACGTTTACCGTCCGGCCGCGATCCGGCAGCTGGAGATCAACGGCGAGAAGCAGGGCGTCGAGGTATTTTCCCTGGGCGACAAGATCAGCCCGGTGGAGATCGCGCGGCAGTCGGTGGCTTACGCGAAGGAGCGCGGCATCAATACCGTGATGCTGGACACCGCCGGACGCCTGCACATCGACGAGGACATGATGCGCGAGCTGCAGGAGATCAAGGAGCAGGTGTCGGTCGACCAGACGCTGCTGGTGGTGGACGCCATGACCGGACAGGACGCGGTCAACGTGGCCGCGATGTTTGAGGAAAAGATCGGCATCGACGGCGTGATCCTGACCAAGCTCGACGGCGACACGCGCGGCGGCGCGGCGCTTTCGATCAAGGCCACCTGCGGCAAGCCGATTCTGTACGCCGGCATGGGCGAAAAGCTCTCCGACCTGGAGCAGTTTTACCCGGAGCGCATGGCGTCGCGGATTCTCGGGATGGGCGACGTGCTCTCCCTGATCGAGAAGGCGCAGGAGACGATTGACGAGGAGAAGGCAAAGTCCATGGAGCAGAAGCTGCGCAAGGCGCAGTTCGGCTTCGACGATTATCTGGAGAGCATGAACCAGATGAAAAACATGGGCGGCATCTCCAGCATTCTCAGCATGCTGCCGGGGATCGGCGGCGCCCAGATGAAACAGCTCGAGGACGCGGTCGATGAGAAAAAAATGAAGCAGATCGAGGCGATCATCCTCTCGATGACGCCGCGGGAGCGCGCAAACCCGGACATCCTGAATCCGTCGCGGAAGCGCAGGATTGCGGACGGTTCCGGCGTCGACATCAGCGAGGTCAACAAGCTGGTCAAACAGTTCGAGCAGAGCCGCAAGATGATGAAGCAGTATTCCGGCCTGCTGGGCGGCAAAATGGGTAAAAGGGGCAGATTCAAGCTTCCCTTTTAACATAGTCAAATTATTTCAAGGAGGTGAAACGCAGTGGCAGTAAAGATCAGACTGAGAAGAATGGGTCAGAAGAAGGCTCCTTTCTATAGAATCGTGGTAGCGGATTCCAGAGCTCCGAGAGACGGAAGATTCATCGAGGAGATTGGCACCTACAATCCGAACGCAGATCCGAGCGAGTTCAAGATTAACGAGGAGTTGGCTAAAAAATGGCTTGCAAACGGCGCTCAGCCGACAGAGGTTGTGGGCAAACTCTTCAAAATAGCTGGCATCGAGAAATAGGTTGAGGTGAGCGGTATGAAAGAGTTGGTAGAGGTAATTGCGAAATCTCTGGTTGAGCATCCGGATGAAGTTGTAGTTACGCAGAGGGAGAGCGGGAAATCGCTCATACTGGAATTAAAGGTCGCGCCTTCCGATATGGGAAAGGTGATCGGCAAGCAGGGCAGGATTGCGAAGGCGATCCGCTCCGTGGTAAAAGCCGCAGCATCGAGGGAAGACCAGAAGGTGATTGTGGATATTTTACAGTGAGTACGCATGGCAGTCGGAGGCTGCTGCAGAGCTGGATTCTGCGGCAGCCTTTTGTCGCACAAAGATGAGGAGAGATTATGGAAAATCTGCTGCAGGTGGGCGTGGTGACCTCCACGCACGGCCTTGCCGGGGAGGTAAAGGTGTTTCCGACGACCGACGATCCGCAGCGCTTCCGGGCGCTGAAATCCGTGCTGCTTGATACCGGCGGCGAAATGCGCGAGCTGAAGATCGCCGGCGTCCGGTTTTTCAAGCAGATGGTGATTCTCCGCTTTCAGGGCCACAGCCGGATTGAGGATGTCATGCCCTACAAGGGGAAAAGCCTGTATGTGACGCGCGAAAACGCGGTGGAACTGGGTGAAAACGAATATTTCATCGCCGACCTGATCGGCATGGAGGTATATGAGGAGGACGGCAGCCGCCTGGGTGAGCTCACGGACGTGCTGCAGACCGGGGCCAACGACGTCTACACGGTGAAAATGGCCGGCGGGCGGGAGGTGCTGATCCCGGCCATCCGCCAGTGCATCCTGGAGGTGGACGTGGAGGCGGCGCGGATGACCGTGCACCTGCTGGAGGGACTGCTTTCATGAATTATTATGTGATGACTCTGTTTCCGGAAATGATTGAAAACGGCATGCACACGAGCATCATCGGCCGTGCCATTGAGCGCGGCTGCCTCTCGCTCTCGACCGTCAACATCCGCGACTATTCTGTGACCGGAAACGGCCGCATCGACGACTATCCGTACGGCGGCGGGGCCGGCATGGTGATGCAGGCGGAGCCGGTGTACCGGGCTTACGAGGCGCTGGCCGGCCGTCTGGGCAGGCGTCCGCGCCTGATCTACCTGACGCCGCAGGGCCGCGTTTTCGACCAGGGCATGGCGGTCAGCTTCGCCGTGGAGCAGGAGCTTGTCTTTCTGTGCGGGCATTACGAGGGCGTGGACGAGCGGGTGCTGGACGAGATCGTCACGGATTTCGTGTCCATCGGCGACTACGTGCTGACCGGCGGCGAGCTGGCCGCGATGGTGATGATGGACGCTATCTCCCGCATGGTCCCGGGCGTGCTCAGCAACCAGGAATCGGGGCAGTACGAGAGCTTTCAGGACGGGCTCCTGGAATATCCGCAGTACAGCCGCCCGGAAGAGTGGCGAGGCAGGCTTGTGCCGCCGGTGCTGCTCTCGGGCCATCACGGCAAAGTCGGCCGATGGCGGCGCGACCAGTCTCTGCTGCGCACGCTGAAAAGCCGGCCGGAGCTGCTGGAGAAGGCGGAGCTTGACCGGTACGACCGGGACTACCTGCAGCGGCTGGCCCGGGGCGAAGCGGGAGCGGTCACGCCGGAGGAACAGAGTTTTTTGGCAAAACTTCTTGCAATTTCAGAAAAAGCATGATAGAATAATTTGCGTTGTGAGAAAGAGATGGTCCTCTGTTACAGTTTGTATTAAGAACATCCGAGAATATAAGGAGGCACACAATGAACGATATCATCAGAGACATTGAAGCGGCTCAGCTGAAAGAGGATGCGCCGCAGTTCCGCGTAGGCGACACCGTCAGAGTCTACGGAAAGATCAAAGAGGGAAACCGCGAGAGAATCCAGATGTTTGAGGGCATCGTGATCAAGCGGCAGGGCGGCAGCGTCAGAGAGACCTTCACGGTCCGCAAGACGTCCAACGGCATCGGCGTGGAAAAGACCTGGCCACTGCATTCCCCGAACGTAGAAAAGGTGGAGGTAATCAGACGCGGTAAGGTAAGACGCGCGAAGCTGACCTATCTGAGAGGCCGTGTCGGAAAGAAAGCCAAAGTAAAAGAACTGGTGAGATAATGGGTGGATCAGGGACAATTACACCATGTGTATTGTCCCTGTTTGCTTATACGCAGGAGGAGCAGGATATGAGAAAGAAACAGCCGAAGCCGCAGCCTGCGGACGCGATGGAATTCCTATCGTCCGCGGATGCCATGGAGTTTGCGCAGCCGGCGAATGCCATGGAATTTGCGCAGCCGGCGAACGCGCTGCCCGCAAAGAAAAAAAAGTCCGTGGTGCGCAATATTTTCCTGTGGACCTTTGAGATTCTCGTCATCATCCTGTTTGCATACGTTGTGGTCTATTTCTTCGGACAGTCCCGCACCAACATCGGGCAGTCCATGGACGTGACCCTGTCCGGCGGCGACACGGTGCTGCTGAACGTGCTGGCCTACCAGCTTGGCACGCCCAGGCGCGGGGACGTCGTCTCGTTTAAGCCCAACGGCAGCACGACCGGGCACTCCAGCATCAAGCGCATTATCGGCCTGCCGGGGGAGATCATTCAGATCCGCGACGGCATGATCTATATCAACGGGGAGGTCTATCTGGAGAAAAAGAGCTATCCCGTGATCACCAACCCGGGCATGGCGGGCGATGGCATCACGCTCGGGGACAAGGAATACTTTGTCCTCGGGGACAACCGCAACAACAGCGAGGACAGCCGTTTCGCCGATATCGGGCCGGTCAGCGCGGAGCACATCGAGGGAAAGGTATGGTTCGTGCTCTCGCCGGCGGCGCACCGCGGCTTCCTGCAGTAAGGGCGGACAGTGGCTGCGTCTGTGCGGCGCATGGAAGCATGACATCGGAAAAATAAGAGGTAGGACATGAATTATCAGTGGTATCCCGGTCATATGACCAGGGCCAGGCGGATGATGCAGGAGGACATCAGGCTCATCGACCTGGTGATCGAGCTCACCGACGCGAGAGCCCCCTGTTCCAGCCGCAATCCGGACATCGACGAGCTCGGCAAAAACAAGGCGCGGCTGATTCTGCTGAACAAATCCGATCTCGCGGACGAGCAGCAGAACCGGGCCTGGGCGGAGTATTTTCGTTCGCGCGGCTTTCAGGCCGTGCAGATCAACGCCCGCAGCGGAGCCGGCATCAAGCAGATCACCGAGGCCATCCGCGAGGCCTGCAGGGAAAAAACGGAGCGGGACCGCCGCCGAGGCATCCAGAACCGCCCGGTGCGGGCGATGGTCGTCGGCATCCCCAACGTCGGAAAGTCGACGTTTATCAATACGCTGGCCGGCAAGGCCTGCACGAAAACCGGCAACCGCCCCGGCGTCACCAAGGGCAAGCAGTGGATCCGCCTCAACAAACAGGTGGAGATGCTCGACACGCCGGGCATTCTCTGGCCGAAGTTTGAAGACCAGAGCGTGGGGCTGAAGCTGGCGGTGATCGGCACCATCCGCGACGAGCTGCTGCAGACGGAGGAGCTGGCGCTGTGGATGTTCGATTATCTGCGCGCGCAGTACCCCGGCAGGCTGAGCGGGCGCTATCAGATCGCGGAGGAAGGCAGCGGCGGGGAGCTGCTGGGCCGGGTGGCCGCGGCCAGAGGCTGTCTGTTAAAGGGCGGCCTGCCCGACCTGGAGAAGGCGGCGGCGCTGGTCGTCGACGATTTTCGCAGCGGACGGCTGGGCCGGGTCACACTGGAGACAGTGAATGATTTTGAAACGAAAGAGAGTGAGAAAGAGCAATGAGCAAAGAGCAGAACGCGCAGCAGCGCACGGACGGAGGCTCCGGCGAGGAGAAAAAAATGGATGTGAAAAAAGAGATTTTAAGCTGGGTTCTCTATATCCTGTTTGTAGTCGTGGTGGTCTATGTGATTATCACATATGTCGGGCAGCGCACGATGGTGGACGGACGTTCCATGAACGACACGCTGCAGGACGGAGACAACCTGATTGTGGACAAGATTTCCTACCGCTTCCGGGATCCGCAGCGCTTTGATATCATTGTATTCCCGCCGCAGGGCGAACCGAAAGAGCACTACATCAAGCGCATCATCGGCCTGCCGGGCGAAACCGTGCAGATCGGCGAAGACGGCACGATCTACATCAACGGCGAGGTGCTGGAGGAGCATTACGGCAAAGAGGTCATCGAGGATCCCGGCTGGGCCGCGGAGCCGGTCACGCTGGGCGACGACGAATATTTTGTGCTCGGCGACAACCGCAACAACAGCCGCGACAGCCGTGACGAGGATCAGGTGGGCAAGGTCAAGCGCAGTACGATCACCGGACGGGCATGGCTGCGGATCTGGCCTCTGTCGTCCATCGGATTTTTGAAGCATCAATAGGACAGATTTACGCCGGACAGGAGGTGAGTGTGATTGCGCAGGGAAAAGGCTCCCAAAAAGCCGAAAAAGAGAAGTATTCTGCGGGAGGCCGCAGGCTGGGTTTTCTTCCTGATTTTTCTCTTCGGTGCAATCTACCTCACCGTCCATTACGTCGGCGAGCGCACCGTGGTCAGCGGGGATTCCATGTATCCGTCCCTGGAGGACGGCGACAACCTGATCGTGGACAAGATTTCCTACCGTTTCCTCGACCCGGCGCGCTTTGACGTGGTGGTCTTCCCGTTCCAGTATCAGGAGGATACGTTCTACATCAAGCGGATCATGGGGCTTCCGGGCGAGACCGTGCAGATCATCGACGGCGAGATTTACATCAACGGGCAGAAGATGCGCGACCCTTACGCGGACGAGCCGATCCGCAATCCGGGCCTGGCCTCCGACGTCATCACGCTCGGCGAGGACGAGTATTTCGTGCTGGGGGACAACCGCAACAACAGCGCGGACAGCCGCGAACCGAGCGTCGGCAACGTGCCGCGCGAAGAGATCATCGGCCGCGCGTTTTTCCGCATCTGGCCCGCGTCGAGGCTGGGGCTGATCTCCTGACGGCGGGTCCCGCATACGCGGAAAAAGAGGGATTCATGAAAAAGATAGCTGAAATAAAAAAAGAATTCATGCAGGCTGACAGCGCAGACCTGCCCGCATTGTTTGAGCAGTACGCAGACGATGCGCGCGGCGGCGTTGCCGGCCTGATTGCGCAGTATCGGAAAAAACTGGAGAAGCTGGAGCAGGAGAGGGAACGGCTGGCGCAGATGGGCTCTTACGAGCGCCGGTACGCGCACTGCGGCCTGATCTGCGGCGTGGACGAGGCCGGGCGCGGGCCGCTGGCCGGACCCGTGGTCGCCGGCGCGGTCATTCTGCCGGAGGACTGCGAAATCCTGTACCTGAACGACTCCAAAAAGCTGAGCGCCAGACGCCGCGAGGAGCTGTTTGACGAGATTCAGGAGAAGGCGGTGGTCTGGGGCATCGGTATGGCTTCGCCGGCGCGCATCGACGAGATCAACATCCTGCAGGCAACCTACGAGGCCATGCGGGAGGCCGTCGCCGCGCTCGACCCGCAGCCGCAGCTGCTGCTCAACGACGCGGTGCGCATCCCCGGCATCGAGACGGAGCAGGTGCCGATCATCGGCGGCGACGGCAAGAGCCTCTCGATCGCGGCCGCCAGCGTGCTGGCCAAGGTGACGAGGGACCGGCTGATGCTCGAATACGACCGGATCATGCCGGAGTACGGCTTTGCCGCCCACAAGGGCTACGGCTCCGCGGCCCACATCGCGGCCCTGCAGAAATACGGTCCGTCCCCGATTCACCGGCGCAGCTTTATCGGGCACTTCGTATAAAAGCCTGCCCTGCGCCAAGGCAGAACAGCCGCAATGCCAAACATAATCCTGAACATAATCCCGTCGCCAGGCTGCCCGCCGGCCGCAATTTGCGCCGGGACAACACAATCGCGGCGCCAGGCACCGCGGAAAGAACAACATTACCTGCATACCCCAGAAACGGAGTACATACGCATTGAATAAGCGCAGCACCGGAACCGCCTACGAGAAGAAGGCGCAGCAATACCTGCGGGAACGGGGATACCGCATCCTCGCCTCCAACTACCGCTGCAGGGCGGGCGAAATCGACCTCGTCGCCGAGCACGGCGGCTACCTTGTCTTTATCGAGGTCAAATACCGCGCGGACCTTCATGCCGGCTACGGGCTGGAGGCTGTCGACGGGCGCAAGCAGCGGCGGATTCTGCGCGCCGCCTCCTGGTATCTCGCGCAGCACGGCGGGTACGATCGGCCGTGCCGCTTCGACGTGGTATCGTTTCTCGGGGAGGAGATCACGCTGGTGCAGGATGCGTTTCAGCTGCATGCCTGATATCATCCACAGAGAATGCAGCAATTTTCATACTTATCCACAGAAAGGACAACTCATGATGCCGACACTTCGCCGCAAATACCGGACGCCCATCCTTCAGGAACAGAATAAAAACGGCGTCCTTTATTTTACCTTTCCTTCCCTGAGCGCGCAGCCGGGCATCGTCCACGGCTTCAGCAGCCGCATCGGCGGCGTCAGCCAGGGGCAGTTTGCACAGATGAACCTGAGCTTCACCAGAGGCGACGACCCGGACTGCGTGCGGGAGAATTACCGCCGCATTGCCGCCGCGATCGGCTTTGACGACCGGAATATCGTCTGCTCCGACCAGACGCACACCAGCAACGTGCGCAGGGTGTCGCGGGAGGACTGCGGCAAGGGCTATCTGCGCCCGCGCGACTATACCGACGTCGACGGACTGGTCACGGATGAGCCGGAGGTCATCCTGGCAACCTTTTACGCGGACTGCGTGCCGCTTTACTTTGTGGACCCGGTGCATCGGGCAATCGGGCTGTCGCATTCCGGGTGGCGCGGCACCGTGAGCGACATCGCAGGCGCGACGGTCGCGAAGATGGCGGCGTGCTACGGGACAAAGCCGCAGGACCTGATCGCGGCCATCGGGCCGTCGATCTGTCAGGACTGCTATGAGGTGAGCGAAGACGTTATCGAAGAAATCCGCGCGCATTATCCGCAGGATGTGTGGGACGTTTTGTTTTACCGGAAAGAGAACGGAAAATATCAGCTGAACTTATGGGAGGCCTGCCGCCAGAATATGCTGCGGGCCGGAATCACGCCCGAACACATCGAGGTGACCGACCTGTGCACCTGCTGTAATCCGGACGTACTGTTTTCCCACCGCGCCTCCCATGGAAAACGCGGCAACCTGGCCGCGTTCCTCGGCTTAACCGGCAGCCAAGGCCGACCGGTCGTATGATATAAAAATGCGAAAGCGGCTGCCACAAAAAACAGGGCTTGGCATGCTCCAGTTGTCCACATGTCTGAGACATCTGTCTGATCTGAGGCGGATGCAGTCCGCCGCGGACAGACAGATGTAACGAAGACTAAGTGAACAACTGGAGTGTGCCAAGCCCGTCTTGTTTTTTTGTATTTAAAACATTTACCGGCCGCGCCTGGACTCCAGCAGCTCATTGATCTTCCCGGTCGGGGATTCGATCTTGCTCAGGGTGATGTCGTGGTTCAGAGACTCGATGATGGTCGCCAGGAATTTGGTCATGTCCGCCTCCGCGTAGTAGGGCTTCGTGAACAGCTCCGGGTCGCGGTAGTTGAGGTTGGTGGTCACGACCTTGTCGATATAGCCTTTTTCATAATACTCGTCGAACTTGCGGAAACCGTCGGTAAAAAGGCCGAACGTCGTACAGACGAAGACGCGGCTGGCGCCCCGCTCCTTGATCTGTCTGGCCACGTCGAGCATGCTGTCGCCGGAGGAGATCATGTCGTCCACAATAATCACGTCCTTGTCCTCCACGGAATCTCCGAGAAATTCATGCGCGACGATCGGATTCTTGCCGTTGACGACGGTGGAGTAGTCGCGTCTCTTGTAGAACATACCCATGTCCACGCCGAGAATATTGGAGAAATACACCGCGCGGCTCATCGCGCCCTCGTCCGGGCTGATGATCATCAGGTGGTCGTTGTCGACGCTGAAATCCGGCACGCTGTCAAACAGCGCCTTGAGAAACTGATAGGTGGGCATAAAGGAGTCGAAGCCGCTCAGCGGGATGGCGTTCTGGACGCGCGGGTCGTGCGCGTCAAAGGTGATGATATTGGAAACGCCCATGTCGGCCAGCTCCTGCAGCGCCAGGGAGCAGTCCAGGGATTCGCGCTTCGAGCGCTTGTGCTGGCGGCCTTCGTACAGGAAGGGCATCACGACATTGATGCGCTTCGCCTTGCCGTTGGCCGCGGAGATGATGCGTTTTAAGTCCTGATAGTGGTTGTCCGGGGACATGTGGTTTTCATAGCCGCACACCGTGTAGGTGAGGCTGTAATTGCAGACGTCCACGAGAATGTAGAGGTCTGCGCCGCGGACGGAGTCGTTGATCTGGCCTTTGCCCTCGCCGGTGCCGAACCGCGGGCATTGGCATTCTAATAGGTAGGAATCGGAAATGTAACCGGGCAGCAGAGCTGTGTCCCCGTATACGAAATGGGAGTCCTTTCTTGACTCGACCAGACACTGGTCCACCGCCTTCCCGAGCTCAAGGCAGCCCTCGAGGGCGGCAATCTTTAACGTGCCAACAGGCAGTATGTGTTCCGTTTTATCAAAGTCAGCCATTCTTATCCTCCAGTGTACACGACATTTTTCTACACTGTATTTATATCATTTTGCGGCGGGTGCGTCAAGGCATATATCGGCGGCAAAAGCGGTTGAAGAAACGGGAATGATCGGCTATAATGAAGAAAGCAGAAGAAAGGGGAGCAGATAATAAAGATGAAAAAAACGGAGCATAAAATCCGCGAAGTCCTGCCGGACAGCATCGCGCAGGAGCTGGAGGTAGCGCCCGGCGACGTGCTGGTGGCGGTGAACGGCCAGCCGGTGGAGGACGTATTCGATTACCATTACCTCACGAACGAGGAATACCTGACCGTATTGATCCGCAAGCCGGACGGAGAGGAATGGGAGCTGGAAATCGAGAAAGAATATGAGGAGGACCTGGGGATTGTCTTTGAAAATTCCCTGATGGACGATTACCGTTCCTGCAGCAACCGCTGCATTTTCTGTTTCATCGACCAGATGCCGAAGGGCATGCGCGAGACACTGTATTTCAAGGACGACGACTCCAGGCTTTCGTTTCTGCAGGGAAACTATGTGACCCTGACCAACATGAGCGACCACGACATCGACCGCATCATCCGCTACCGCCTGGAGCCGATCAACATTTCGTTTCAAACGATGAACCCGGAATTGCGCTGCCGGATGCTGAACAACCGCTTCGCCGGCGATATTTTCCCGAAGGTGGAGCGGCTGGCCGCGGCCGGCATCGAGATGAACGGGCAGATCGTGCTCTGCCGGGGTGTCAACGACGGCGCAGAGCTGGAGGACTCCCTGCAAAAGCTGACGCGGTATCTGCCGTCCCTGCGCAGCGTTTCCGTGGTGCCGGTGGGGCTGACGCGGTTCCGCGACGGCCTCTATCCGCTGGAGCCGTTCACTCCGGAGGATGCAGGGGCAGTCATCGACTGCATCGAGGCCTGGCAGAAAAAGATATTCTGCACGCACGGCCTGCACTTCGTGCACGCCTCCGACGAATGGTATCTGCTGGCGGGGCGCGAACTGCCGGAGGCGGAGCGCTACGACGGCTACCTGCAGCTGGAAAACGGCGTGGGCATGCTGCGGCTGCTGTGCGAGGAGGTGCGGGAGGCGCTCACAGATTATAAAAAGGCAGTGAAGGAGCGCCCCGCGGCCGGCGAAAGCCACACAGAGCTCTCCCTGGCCACCGGCCTGCTGGCCGCGCCCTGCCTGCGGCTTCTGTATGGAGAAATCCATGAGCAGTTCCCGCAGGTGACGCTGCACATCCATGAGATTCGCAACGATTTTTTCGGCGAGCGCATCACCGTTTCCGGCCTGCTGACCGGCGCCGACCTGATCCGGCAGCTGAAAGGGAAACCGCTGGGAGAGGAGCTTCTGCTCCCGGTCAACATGCTGCGCAGCGGCGAGCAGGTCTTTCTGGACGACGTCACGGTGGAGGAGCTGGAAAAAGCTTTACAAATAAAAGTACGTATTGTAAAATCAAGCGGATACGATTTCTTCCGGGCCGTCACCGGCCTGGAGCCAGACAAGGAGGACACGGATGAGTAAGCCTATCGCAGCAATCGTCGGCCGTCCCAACGTCGGCAAATCCACGCTGTTCAACGCGCTGGCGGGCGCCAACATCGCCATCGTCAAGGACACGCCGGGCGTCACCCGGGACCGGATTTACACCGATGTGGAATGGCTCAACATAAATTTCACCCTCATCGACACGGGAGGCATCGAGCCCGACAGCTCCGATGTGATTCTCTCGCAGATGCGCGACCAGGCGCAGATCGCGATCGACACCGCCGACGTCATTCTCTTTATGGTCGACTGCCGGCAGGGCCTCGTGGACTCGGATTCCAAGGTCGCGGACATGCTGCGGCGCTCGCACAAGCCCGTCGTCCTGGTCGTCAACAAGGTCGACGATTTTGATAAATACATGTCCGACGTCTACGAGTTTTACAACCTCGGCATCGGCGACCCGATCCCAATCTCCGCCAGCAACAAGCTCGGCATCGGGGACATGCTCGACCGCGTCGTCAGCTATTTTGAGGACGGCGACGGGGAGGAGGAAGAGGAGGAGCGCCCGCGGATTGCCATCGTCGGCAAGCCGAACGTCGGCAAATCCTCCCTCATCAACAAGCTCCTCGGGGAGAAGCGCCTGCTGGTATCGGATATCGCCGGCACCACGCGGGACGCGGTCGACACCGTGGTGACCTGGGAGGGCCGGGAGTACGTCTTCATCGACACCGCCGGGCTGCGCCGCAAGAACAAAATAAAAGAAGAACTGGAGCGCTACAGCATCATCCGCACCGTGACCGCGGTGGAGCGGGCCGACGTGGTGGTGATCCTGATCGACGCCACCGAGGGCGTGACGGAGCAGGACGCGAAGATCGCCGGGATCGCGCACGACCGCGGCAAGGGCATCGTGATCGCCGTCAACAAATGGGACGCCATCGAGAAGGACGACAAAACCGTTTACAAATACACGAACGACGTGCGCGCCACGCTTTCCTACATGCCCTACGCGGAGATCGTGTTCATCTCGGCGGAGACGGGCCAGCGGCTGCCGCGCCTGTTCGCGACCATCGACATGGTGATCGCCAACCAGTCGATGCGCATCGCCACCGGCGTCCTCAACGAGATCATGGCGGAGGCGGTGGCGCTGCAGCAGCCGCCGTCCGACAAGGGCAAACGGCTGCGGCTCTACTATATCACGCAGGTGTCCGTGAAGCCGCCCACGTTCGTCATTTTTGTGAACGACCGGCATCTGATGCATTTTTCCTACACCAGATACCTGGAAAACAAAATCCGCGACGCCTTCGGCTTTAAGGGCACCTCGCTGAAATTTATCATCCGGGAGCGAAAGGACAGGGAAAAATCATGATCCGCATAGTATGTCTGGCAATCGGCTACGTATTCGGCCTGTTTCAGACCGGTTATCTGTTCGGCAGGGCGCATGGCATCGACATCCGGGATTACGGCAGCGGCAACGCCGGGACGACCAACATGCTGCGCACGCTGGGCAAAAAGGCCGGCATCATTACCTTTTTCGGCGACGCGCTCAAATGTCTCTTTGCGGTGCTGCTGGTGCGGTTTCTGCTCGCTTCCCGCTATCCTGACATCCTGCCGCTGCTGAGCATTTACACGGCGGCCGGGACCATCCTCGGCCACAATTTCCCGTTTTACCTGCATTTTCACGGCGGCAAGGGGATCGCGGCCACGGGCGGGATGCTGTTTTCCCTGCACATCGGGCTGGCGGCGATCGCGCTGTTTACCTTCTCCCTGACGGTGGCGCTGACGCACTACGTGTCGCTCGGCTCGCTGCTGATCTACGTGTGCTTTCTGCCGGAACTGATCGCGATGGGTCAGTGCGGCGTGTTCGGCATGGATCAGCGTCATCTGAACGAAATGTACCTGGTGGCCTTCGCGCTTCTGGTTCTGGCATTCTGGATGCACCGCGGCAATATTCAGCGGCTGCGGCAGGGCACGGAGCGCAAAACCTATCTATCACGGAGGAAATCATGACGGAAATCGGAGTAATCGGCGCGGGCAGCTGGGGCACCGCGCTGGCCATGCTGCTGAATGAAAACGGCCACCGGGTGACGCTGTGGTCCCACCGGGAAGCGGAGGCGGAGCAGATCCGCGTCACGCGCCATACATCCAAGCTGCCTGAGGCGGAGATTCCGCCGCAGGTTGCCGTGACCTCAGATCTGAGCGAAGCGGTTTCGGGCAAACAGGTGCTGGTGCTGGTGGTGCCCTCCGCCTGCGTGCGCGAGACCGCGCAGAAGCTGCGCCCGCTGGTTCCGGCCGGGACGATCATCGTCAGCGCGGCCAAGGGCATCGAGGAGGGCACGCTGATGACGATGACTGACATCATCGCCGGGGAGGTGCCGCAGGCGGTGCCCGCCGTGCTCTCCGGGCCGAGCCACGCCGAGGAGGTGGCCCGCGGACTGCCCACGACCTGCGTGATCGGGACGGGGGAGGAGAAGACCGCGCGGTATCTGCAGCCGCTGTTTATGAGCCCCTGTTTCCGCGTCTACATCAGCGCGGATGTGCTCGGCATCGAGCTGGGCGGAGCCCTCAAAAACGTGATCGCGCTGGCCGCCGGCATCGCCGACGGCATGGGCTACGGCGACAACGCCAAGGCGGCGCTGATCACGCGCGGGATGGTGGAAATCGGCCGCCTCGGCCTGCGCATGGGCGGAAAACTGCAGACCTTTTCGGGCCTGACCGGGATCGGCGACCTGATCGTGACCTGCGCCAGCATGCACAGCCGCAACCGCCGGGCCGGCATCCTGCTGGGCCAGGGGCGTTCCCTGGACGAAGCCGTCCGCGAGGTAAACATGGTG
>CANRIG010000008.1 GCA_947630595.1 uncultured Lachnospiraceae bacterium
GTCTTTTCCTTGTCGGCCTTCAGCTCCTCGATCATCTCGTCCGGAACATGGATGCCGGCCACGTTGTTGTTCATGTAGCGCGCCATACCGGCGGACTTCGGAATGACGACGCCCAGCTGTACGGGCTTGCCGAACTGTTTTGCCTTTTCCATGAATTTGATGAACTTCTCCGGCTCGAAAACGGCCTGGGTCTGGAAATAGTCCACGCCGGCCGCCACCTTGCGCTCCATCTTCGCCAGCTGCGCGTCGACGGAATCGCTGCACGGAGACACCACCGCGCCCTTTGCGAACTTGGGCGGCTCGCCGACCAGCTCGTTGCCGCCGAGGTCGTAACCAGACTCCAGCTGCTTCACCGTATGAATCAGGGAAACGGAATCCAGGTCAAAGACCGGCTTTGCCTGCGGATGGTCGCCCATCTTGGTGTGGTCGCCCGTCAGCAGCAGCAGGTTCTCGATGCCGAACAGCGCCGCGCTCAGAAGGTCGGACTGCAGCGCGATACGGTTTCTGTCGCGGCAGGTCAGCTGGAAGATGGGGAGCAGTCCCTCATCCTTCAGGGCCTTGCAGGTAGCCAGGGAGCCGAGACGCATGACCGAAGACTGGTTGTCGGTTACGTTTACCGCCGTGACGCCTTTCAGATAGGTCTTCGCTTCCTCCAGCAGATGCTCGATATGAAATCCTTTCGGCGGTCCTACTTCCGCAGAAACCACAAATTCACCACGTTCAAATAATTCCGTAATTTTCATTCCACATTACTCCTAATCATTATATTTTTGGCATTTCCTTATCTCGTCACTTCATCGTCCGTTGCAAAATTACGAATCTGAGTCGGGCACTTCAATACGTCCAGGCGTCCGATCTTTTCCAGGCGCCGGTAGATGCGCTCCCAGCCGCAGTCCATGCTGCTGTCGACCTCGCACTTGCCGTTCTTGGAGCCGCCGCACTGGCCGTTGATCAGGCTCTTGGAGCAGGCGGTGATCGGGCAGATGCCGCCGGTCAGGTTCAGATAGCACTCGCCGCACTGGCCGCAGTCGTGCTCCAGCGGCGTCACGCCCTGGAAGCCCGGCAGGCGGTAGGTATCGCAGGCCGCGCATACTTTTTTGTTCTCCAGGTACTCGGCGATCGTCTGTACGCCGACGCCGCAGGAAAATACCAGCACCACATCGGCCGCCTCGATCTCGTCCATGTGCTTCTGGAGGCGCAGCTTCATATTTTCCGGATTGCATATGTAATCGGTGGTCAGGACTCCGGTCACCGTGCCGTCAGCGGCCAGCTCGCTCTGCAGTTGCGCGGCTTCCTTCTCCGGGAACTGGATCTCCCTGCACCCATGGCAGTTGATGATGAAAACCTTTTTCCCTTCCGCCAGTGATACGATGGTCTCCCTGGGTTTTAACTCGGTAATTAACATATCACTTCATCCCCCTTACTGCACCTTTTCCGGCCTTGATCTTGCTGACTAATGGAATCTTGGAGGAGCAGATGTATTCGCAGCATCTGCACTCGATACAATCCATCACGTTCATGTCCTTCATGCCCTGCCAGTTCTCCTCGTCCGCGTATTTCGCGAAATACAGCGGGGAGAGCTCCATCGGACAGACGTCCGCGCAGCGTCCGCACTTGATGCACGGCACCGCCTCGGTGTGGTCGGTGTCAACGGCAATGATGCCGTTGGAGCCTTTCATAATCGGCACGTTGAGGTCGCTGAGCACAAAGCCCATCATCGGGCCGCCCATCTTGACCGTCACGTCGTCGCCGGTGATGCCGCCGCAGTAGTCGATCAGCTCTTTTACGCTGGTGCCGATCTTTACGATGTAATTGCCCGGCTTCTTCATGTGCTCGCCGGTCACCGTGACCACGCGCTCCACCAGCGGCATGCCCGTCTGGATGGCGTCGGAAATCGCTTTCACGGTGCTGATGTTGCTCACCACAACGCCTACGTCTGCAGGCAGCCCGCCGCGCGGCACCTGTCTGCCCATCACGCGCTTGATCAGCATCTTCTCAGCGCCCTGCGGGTATTTGGTCTTTGCCACGACCACATCGATATTGTCAATGTCCGCCACCTTCGCCTGCATCAGCTCGACCGCGTCCGGCTTGTTGTCCTCGATCACGATGAGGCCCTTCTCAGCGCCTACCGTCTTGATGATCGCCCTCAGGCCGTAGATCACGTCGTCCGCAAACTCCAGAAGCACTCTGTGGTCCGCGGTCAGCAGCGGCTCGCACTCGCAGCCGTTCAGCAGGATGGTGTCCACCGGCTTGTTCGGTTTCAGCTTGACGGAGGTCGGGAAGCCCGCGCCGCCCATGCCGACAATGCCGCTCTCGCGCACGATGTCCACGATCTCGTCCGGCGTCAGGCTGTCAAGGTCCTTATGCGGCTTTACCGATTCGTGCAGAGTATCCTTGCCGTCCGACCGGATCACCACCGACATGACCTGAGCGCCGCTGGTCGGATGCAGACGGGGCTCGATCGCGATGACCGTGCCGCTGACGCTGGAATGGATCGGGCTGCTGATAAATGCGGCCGCCTCGCCGATCTTCTGGCCTACCTTTACTTCGTCGTTCACTTCCACGACAGGCTTCGCCGGAGCGCCCGCATGCATGGACAGCGGAATCGCCACGATCTCGGGCTCCGGGAACCGCTCCAGAGCGATGTGCTCGGTGAGCTCCTTGCGCTCGGACGGATGGACGCCGCCGTAGTAGCCCTCGAGCCGGTTCTCGCGGACTGCTTTTACATAATCGGTTACAAATTTGTGGCTCGTCTTGGAATAATCGCGGATCTGCACCGGCTGGTTTAAGAATTCCTCCAGACGGCCCTGCTTCGCCAGCCTCTGGTAAATCTTCTCCCACGCGCAGTCCTTGCTGCTGTCCACTTCGCACTTGCCGTTCTTGGCGCCGCCGCACTGGCCGTTGACCAGGCTCTTGGAGCAGTCGACGATGGGACAGATGCCGCCGGTGACGTTCAGATAGCACTGTGCGCAGGCATCGCAGCTCTTTTTCGTCAGGGCCATGCCGTGATGGCCTCTGTAGTTGAGCGAATCGCTGGCCGCGCAGACAGGAATGTCCTGCAGAGCCGCGACGGTCTGAATGCCCAGACCACAGGAGATCACAACAACGTTTTCCGTGCCCTCGGGGATCATGCCCTGCAGCTTTCTCTCAGTCTGGGTACTGTTGCATAAAAAATCAACCTGCGCGCTGCCCGTGACGGTCTTTCCGTTCTCTGCGGCAATCTGCAGGAATTCGCCGCACTCCGGTTCGTCCGCGGTCTCAAACTCCTTAAAGCATTTGTTGCAGGCAATCACGAACAGGTTGTCCTTACCGGCCAGGACAGAGGCCAGTTCGTCCCTCCCTTTCAGCTTATACTTGGTATAATTCTCCAATTGCTCACCTTCCTTAACCATGATTTACAAACCTTATCCCCGTCCGCCGTCCCGCTCTTCCAGCTTCTGTGCGCGAAAGGAAAGACGGAAAACGGGTCAATAAGATTCACGCGTATTACAGTTCCGAGTATAGCATAAAATATCCATACTATCCAGTCTAAATATACATTTTTCCGCAAAATAACGGCAGAATTCCCGCCAGGGAATTCCGCCGTCTGAATCGGCAAACCCAGAGTGCCGTTTCCTAAATTTTGACTCCTAGCGAAGCTAGGTGGGTAACCGCAGCGCAGTTGTCTGTCTTCCACTGCAAAACGGAGGCCTGACATATACCTGCGCGATATAAGAATCCCATAAAAGTAAATGTAGGTTCAAAATACTAGGATTGTCGAACACCCCAGGCAGACCATGCACTCTGTCACAGGGAACCAAATCCGTAACTCCCCGTTCCCTGTAAGAACAGTATACCGTAGTATATCCGGTTTCGCAACAGAATTTTCAAAAAACAGCCGGAATTTTCTTCCAGCGCCTCACAGCGACTCATAGGTGGCGCGCACGGCCCGGATGAAATCCTGACTGTTCAGCACCGTCACGTCGGAGAGCGAGGTGATCAGCGCCAGGTCCTTCGTCATCTTTCCGCCCTCGATGGTGGCGATGACTGCCCGCTCCAGCCGGTCCGCAAACTGCCCGAGCTCCGGGATCGCGTCGAGCTCCCCGCGCTTGCGCAGCGCGCCCGTCCACGCGAAGATCGTGGCCACGGAGTTGGTGGAGGTCTCCTCGCCCTTTAAGTACTTATAATAATGGCGCTGCACCGTGCCGTGCGCCGCCTCGTACTCGTAATTGCCGTCCGGCGAAACCAGCACCGAGGTCATCATCGCCAGCGAACCGAACGCCGAGGATATCATGTCGCTCATGACGTCGCCGTCGTAATTTTTGCAGGCCCAGATAAAGCCGCCCTCCGACTTCATCACGCGCGCCACCGCGTCGTCGATCAGCGTATAAAAATACGTAATGCCCGCCTCCGCGAATTTCTCCTTATATTCACTGTCAAAAATCTCCTGGAAAATATCCTTGAAGGTGTGGTCGTATTTTTTGGAGATCGTATCCTTGGCCGCGAACCACAGGTCCTGCCGGATGTCGAGCGCGTAGTTGAAGCAGCTCCTGGCAAAGCTGGCGATGGAACTGTTGAGGTTGTGCATGCCCTGCAGCACGCCGGCGCCTTTAAAGTCAAACACGGTCGTGCGCGTCTCGCTGCCGTCCTCCGCCGTGTACACGAGCTCCGCCCTGCCGGGGCCGGGGATCACCATCTCTGCATTTTTATAAACGTCGCCGTATGCGTGACGCGCGATCGTGATCGGCTTTTTCCAGCTGCGCACATAGGGCTCGATGCCTTTCACGATGATCGGCGCGCGGAACACCGTGCCGTCGAGGATGGCGCGGATCGTGCCGTTCGGGCTCTTCCACATCTCCTTCAGCTGATACTCCTCCATACGCGCCGCGTTCGGCGTGATGGTGGCGCACTTCACAGCCACGCCGTATTTTTTGACGGCGTTGGCGCTGTCGACCGTCACCTGGTCGTCTGTCGCGTTGCGGTTTTCCAGGCCTAGGTCGTAATACTCGGTCTTTAGGTCAACATAGGGGCAGATCAGCTCCTCCTTGATCATTTTCCACAAAATTCTCGTCATCTCGTCGCCGTCCATCTCGACGATCGGCGTGCTCATCCTGATTTTTTCCATAATAATCTCCATTCCGCCGCCTTTCAGTTGGCGGCACAAATAGTAATGAAAGTGTTTTACACCTCCGCGTTTACGTGTTACAATAGACTCAATTATTAAGGCATCCCGGCATCAACATCAGATGCACCCACCCGTTTCGCTGTTGATGTGCAGGTGCGCCTCTTCTATCTAGGTGGGAATACCTCTAAGATGGTTCACTATGTGAGCCTTCTTTTTGTGTCTAATTCACGTTTTTGGCTTAATTTACTTTCTTTCACACTATCCTCTCCTCCCGCTGTCTCTGGCGCCTGTCGCGCGCCGGGCAATCCGCTGTAGATTCTACCATCGTTTTCGCCCGCCGTCAATCATGCAGTCACGGCTTTACGTCTGGTTTACGCCTCGCGCGCCCAGTCGAACGAATAGCGCACCGCTTTGCTCCAGCCTTTCAGCCGGCGCGCGCGCTCCTCCTCCTCCATCGACGGCTCAAAAATACGGTCGGTCCGCCAATTCGCGCGCACCTCGTCCTGGCTCTCCCAGAAGCCGACGGCCAGTCCGGCCAGATAAGCCGCGCCCATGGCGGTCGTCTCGATGCAGGCCGGGCGCAGCACCTGCTGCCCGATCACGTCGGCCTGATACTGCATCAGGAAGTTGTTGGCGCTCGCGCCGCCGTCCACCTTCAGGCCCGCCAGCGCGATGCCGGAATCCGCCTCCATGGCGCGGATCACGTCGTTGGTCTGGTAGGCCAGCGATTCCAGCGTCGCCCGCACAATGTGATATTTGTTGACGCCGCGCGTGATGCCGACGATGCAGCCCCGCGCGTACTGGTCCCAGTAGGGCGCGCCGAGGCCGGTAAAGGCAGGCACCACATAACAGCCGTTGGTATCGGGCACCCGGCCCGCAAGCCACTCGGTGTCGGGCGCGGAGTCGATCAGGTGCATCTCGTCGCGCAGCCACTGAATCGCGGCCCCGGACACGAAAATCGAGCCTTCCAGAGCATATGTGACCTTTCCGCCCAGCCCCCAGCCGACCGTGGTCAGCAGTCCGTTCTTGGAAAACACCGGCGTCTCTCCCGTGTTCATCAGCAGGAAGCCGCCCGTGCCGTATGTATTTTTTACCTCGCCCCGCGTAAAGCAGGTCTGTCCGAACAGCGCCGCCTGCTGGTCGCCCGCGGCGCCGGCGATCGGAATCTCACCGCCGAAAAAGCTGGCGTCGGTGACGCCGTAGACGCTGCTGGATTCCACCACCTGCGGCAGCATGCTCTGCGGGATGCCGAGCTCCGCCAGAATCTCCTGATCCCAGGACAGCGTATTGATATTGAACAGCATGGTCCGCGAAGCGTTCGTGCAGTCGGTCACGTGCACCGCGCCTTTGGTCAGCTTCCAGATCAGCCACGTCTCCACGGTGCCGAACAGCAGCCGGCCCTCCTCCGCCTTCTGCCGCGCGCCCTCCACGTGGTCGAGAATCCACTTGATCTTGGTGCCGGAGAAGTAGGCGTCGATCACGAGTCCCGTCTTCTGCCGGAACCACTCGGTCAGCCCGCGTTCTTTCAGTTCGTCGCAGTACTCCGCCGTCCGGCGGCACTGCCACACAATCGCATGGCAGACCGGAACGCCGGTCTCCTTATCCCAGACAATCGCGGTCTCGCGCTGGTTCGTGATGCCGATGCCGGCGATGTCCTCCGCCGTGGCCCCGATCTTGGACATGGCTTCCACCGCCACGCCGAGCTGCGTCGACCAGATCTCGTCCGCGTCGTGCTCCACCCAGCCCGGCTGCGGGAAATACTGTGTGAATTCTTTCTGGGCCACGCTGCAGATGCGGCCCGCATGGTCAAAAAGGATGCAGCGGTTGCTGGTCGTGCCGGCGTCGAGCGCCATGATATACTGTTTCATTCCGAATCCCCCTTTGCAGACGGGCGAGGTGTCCGCCGTGTGTGCTGGCAGGCCGCGGGAGGCGGCCTGTGTTACCTGTATTATGGCATATTTTCGGGGCGGCCGCAACCACTTTCTGCGGGAGTGAGACGGCGGGGCGGGGGAAATGCAGGAGGTGGCATGAGGACTTGCAGATGGTGTGAAAATTTGCAGATGGTATGGAAATCTGTAAATGACATGAGAACGCAGCCGTTCGGTACCCTTTCGGGTATTTCCCTCGAAAAGCCGGCGAAAGGCTTTTCTCGGGAAACACGCCGAAAATCCAAACGGCTGCTGTTTCAGGACTGCCCGGCAGGCTGCTGCATTTCATGCCACGGGCAAATTCTTATGCGCTTATGCGGGAGGCATGAAAGCAACGGGAAAACATAGATACTCTTTTCATTTCATACCATGGGCTAATTTTTATGCGCTTATGCGGGAGGCATGAAAGCAGCGTGAAAAGAATAAATACTTTTATTATGAATATTTCGCTGTGGTTCAGCGGGCGGGGCCGTGCCCTGCGTCCTCCTCGCCCAGTACGAGGCGGCGCAGGTCCGGCATGCCCCAGCCCTGCCGGTTCTGGGGATAGCCGAGGTCGACCGCGGCCTCCTTGAGGCGCATTTTTACTTCCACGTTGGTCATGTGCGGCTCGCGCTCCAGAAGCAGGGCCACCGCGCCGGCGACGGCCGGGGCGGCCATGGAGGTGCCGCTTTTGACGCTGTAGTACTGGCCGCGCATCCAGTGGGAGGAGCAGGAGACGATGTCGGTGCCGGGCGCGACGAGCTCCGGCTTGCAGACGCATTCGCCCGTGGGGCCGCAGCCCGAGTAATTTGCCCGCTCCTGCAGAACGCGGCCCCGGAAAAGGTCCGAGGCGCCCACGGTGATGATTTTTTTGCTGTTGCCGGGGACGGTGACGCTCATCGGCGTCGGCCCGTTGTTGCCCGCGGCCACGACCACCACCAGCCCCGCGTCCCAGGCCCATTCCACGTAGCGCACCAGCTGCTGCGCCCCGTAATCGTTTTCCTTTTTCGGCGTGCCCGCCGACAGGTTCAGAATCCGGATGCCATAGCGGCGACGGTTCTGCACCACCCAGTCGATCGCCTCCAGAATGTCGCCCATATTGCCCTGCCCGTAGCGGTCGAGCACCTTGAGATGGATCAGTGAGCAGCCGGGCGCGATCCCGCGGTATCTGCCGCGGCTGCTCCGGCCGCTGCCCGCCAGTATGCCCGAGACATGGCTGCCGTGCGACGCGTCGTCATAGCACGGACTGTCTCTCCCGTTTACAAAATCGCGGAACTCCACAATCCGGTCTGCATAATCCGGGTGCATGCAGATGCCGGTGTCCAGCACCGCGGCGGTCACGCCTTTCCCCGTAATCCCGGCGCGGTGCACCTCGTCCGCATGCAGGTTCGCTCTCACACGATTCACAAAAACCCCTCCCTTCCCCGGCAGCGGCCGAAACCCGCCCCAATACGGCGGCCGCTACTATACAGAATATGACGGGGAAGGGGGAGCGGTGCCGGCGGGGAGGCCGCGGCGGAAATCCTACAGCGTCCAGGCAATACCCAGCACAAGCCAGAGCAGACTGACCGCGGCATCGGCAAGAATCAGCCCCATGCTTTTCCGCTTATTCTCGCCGTCATAGTATTTCCTGACCAGATAGTATGCGGCGCATCCGGCGCCCAGAAAACTGATGACGAATCTGGCCTCAAAGATCACATACGGATTTACTTCTATGCCCCAGGCCTGATAATGGAAGCTGCCCGCCGTGACGGCCAGCAAAGCCAGCGGAACCCAAAGGATCCGGCATAATCTGTCAAAGACCTCCTGATTCATATCCACTCCTCCTTTCGTAAAATTTTTTTCAGGCGTTTTCTGGCCCGGTACAGCCGCTGGTTCGCGGCGTTTTCACTGATTCCGAGCGCCGCCGCAATCTCCTTGAGCGACAGACCCTGATAATAGAACAAAAGAATGATTTCCCGGTCGTTTCCGGCAAGCTCCCGGATCGCGTCTGAGATACTGATTCTCTCAATCCACTCTTCAATCGAATTTTCGGAGCCCTCCCGGCCCTCCTCGATGCCGCTGCAAACGAGGCGGAACCAGCGCGTGCGTATGATGTTTCTGCAGCAGTTGACCGCAATGCGGACCAGCCATGTTTTTACGCTCGACTGATGTTCAAATGTCTCATACGAAATCAGCGCCCTGAGAAAGGTTTCCTGCGCTGCGTCCTCCGCAAGCTGATAATCCTTCAGACATAAAAAACAGATGCGGAAAACGGTGTCCCCGTAGTCGCGCACGAACTGCTCCATCCACTGGCTGGGCGGCATTGTTTCTCCTCCCTTTTTACAGTAAACAGCAAACACATTTGCCGTTTCCCTGCAACACTGTGTGACACGCTGACGCTCTCACCGGATTACGCAGCTTTTGTATCCTGCCTTTTATATCCTGCCTTTTATATTCTGCCTTTTATATTCTGCCTTTTATATTCTGCCTTCTGTATCCTGCCTTTTATATTCTGCCTTTTGTATCCTGTCTTTTGTTTCCTCTTTATATTAGACACATCATTTCCGCAAAATATTACAGGAAATATTATGTTTTCCCCGGTTTTCACCGTTTTTCACGGCGCAGCGGAAAAAAGTACTGGCGTTATCAGGTATCTTATGTTACAATGGGCTTCAACGCGTCAACGCGTCCGCGCGTTAAAGAATCGCGGATTTCCGGCGCTGACCGAAAACGGAAAGGAAGATACCTATGAGTGAAAGAATCACAGGGCATACGGAGCTGCTGACGCTGATGGCCTACCCCATCCGCCACTCCAAGTCTCCGGCCATGCACAACGAGGCGGCCGCCTATCTGGGGCTGGACTACGCCTACCTCTGCTTTGACGTGGATCAGAGCAATCTGAAAGAAGCCATCGCCGCCATGCGGGCGCTGCACATCCGGGGCGGCAATCTCTCGATGCCGAACAAGATCGCCGTCATGCAGTATCTGGACCGGCTTTCCCCGGAGGCTCAGATGTGCGGCGCGGTCAACACGATCGTAAACGACGGCGGCGTGCTCACCGGCTATATCACCGACGGCATCGGCTACATGCGCTCGCTGGAGGACAGCGGCATCCGGGTCATCGGCGAGAAAATCACGGTCGTCGGCTGCGGCGGCGCGGGTAAGGCCATGCAGGTGCAGGCGGCGCTCGACGGCGTGCGCGAGATGTCCGTGTTCAACCGCCGCGACGAATTTCACCAACGCGGCATCGACACCGTCGCCATGATCAACGAAAAGACCGGCTGCAAGGCGCATTTTTATGACCTGGAGGATCTCGACCGCCTGAAAGGCGAAATCTCCGAGAGCTGCCTGCTGGCGAACGCGACCTGCGTGGGCATGCGCCCGCTCGAGGGCCAGACCTACATACCGGACCCAGGTTTCCTGCGCCCCGACCTGACCGTGACCGACGCCATCTACGCGCCGGAGGAGACGGAGCTTTTGCGGATGGCGCGCGAGGCCGGCTGCCGCACCTTAAACGGACAGGGCATGATGCTCTTCCAGGGCGCGGCCGCGTTTAAGCTGTGGACCGGCTGCGACATGCCGATTCCCCACATGAAAAAAGTGCTCGGCTTTCCCGGAGCAAAGGAAGGAGGCGCCGCATGAAGGTATTGAAATGGCTTGACGAAAATCTGGAAGAAATGCTGCTGATCCTGCTGCTGATCTGCATGGTGGTGATCATGGGCGTGCAGATTCTCGCGCGCTACTGCCTGAATTACTCGCTGAGCTGGTCGGAGGAGCTGACGCAGTACCTGTTTGTGTGGTCGGTGTTCCTCAGCATCAGCTACTGCGTGAAAAAGCGGATTTCCATCAAAATCGAGCAGTTTCTCAACATCCTCCCGGCGAGGGGACAGACCGGGCTGCGGCTGCTGCGCCACACGCTGGTGCTCATCTTCTGCCTGATCATGCTGCCCTTCTGCGTGACCTATGTGCAGCAGTCCATCGACACCCAGGCCACCAGCGCCGCTTTGCACATTCCGATGTATTACATCCAGTCGGCTCCCCTGGTCGGCTTTCTCCTCCTGACGGTCCGCGTCCTCCAGGCGTGGCTCCGGGAGGCGCACAATCTGGCGGGAGGTAAAAAATCATGACCCTGTTTATTATGATCGTATTCGTTGCGCTTCTGCTGCTGGCGGTGCCCGTGGGCCTGTCCGTCGGCATCACCAGCATCCTGCCCAGCCTGCTGTCCGACTCCTTTACGGTCAGCGGCGTTTACATCCTGCGCTCGGCGCTGGGCGGCGTCAATTCCTACCCGCTGCTGGCGATCCCCATGTTCGTGCTCTCCGGCATCATCATGTCCCGGGGCGGGGTATCGCGGAAGCTGTTTGAGGTATTCAGCTATTTCATCGGCAAGAAAACGGCCGGCATTCCCTGCGCGGCTGTCGTCACCTGCCTCTTTTTCGGCGCGATCTCCGGCTCCGCTCCGGCGACCGTGGCCGCGGTCGGCAGCATGACGATCCCGCTGATGCTGGAGATGGGCTACGACAAAAAGTTCAGCGTGGCCCTGGTGGCGGTGGCCGGCGGCCTCGGCGTCATCATCCCGCCCAGCATTCCTTTCATTCTCTATGCGCAGGCCACCGGAGCCTCGGTCAGCGACATGTTCATCGCCGGCATCATTCCCGGCGTCCTCATCGCCGCCATCCTCATGGGCTATGCGTATTACTATTGCCGCAGGCACGGCGAGGACAAGGAAAAAATCAACGCCATCGTCGATGAGCTGCACGCCAGAGGGTTCCGCAAGGTGCTGTTTTCCAGCTTTTTCGCGCTGCTGACGCCAGTCATCATCCTCGGCTGCATTTATTCCGGCGTCACCTCGCCCACGGAGGCGGCCGTGATCGCCGTGTTCTACTCGCTGATCATCAGCGTGTTCGTTTACCGGACGCTGAAAATCAGCGACCTGTGGAGCGTGCTGCGCGAGGCGGTGCGGACGTTCTGCCCGATCCTGTTTATCCTCGCGGCCTCAGTGGCGTTTTCCAGAATCCTGACGCTGATGCACGTGCCGCAGACCGTCTCCGCCTGGATGACGGGCGCGTTCACCACGCGGTTTACGATTCTGCTGGTCATCAACCTGCTGCTTCTGGTCGTGGGCATGGTCATGGACACCAGCCCGGCGATCCTGATTCTCGCGCCGATCCTGCTGCCGATCGTGCAGACCTACGGCGTGGATCCGGTGCACTTCGGCATCGTCATGGTCGTCAACCTGGCGATCGGCTTTGTCACCCCGCCGATCGGCGTCAACCTGTTCGTGGCCAGTTCCATGTCCAAGGTGCCGGTCATGCAGATTGCGAAAAAGGCCATGCCGATGATCGTGCTGTTTCTGGCGGCGCTGCTGCTGATCACCTACATTCCGCAGATCAGCTTATTCTTAGTATAGGAGGGCCGCGAAAAATGAGAAAAAGACTGTTACTGCCGCTGATCGCCCTGTCCGCCGCCGTTTTGCTGACCGGCTGCCGGGAGGAAGGGCAGACCTACACCTGGGTGCTGGCCACCGCCAGCCCGGAGGACACGGTGACGCAGATTTACGCGGAGAAATTCGCCGAAGAAGTAAACCGGCTTTCAGACGGAGAAATGAATATAGAAGTTTACGCCAACAGCTCGCTCGGCGGCGACACCGAGCTGCTGGAGAGCGTCATGTTCGGCGACATTCCGTTTGTCGTCCAGAACACCGCGCCGCAGGTCAGCTACCTGCCGCGCCTCTGCCTCTTTGACCTGCCCTGCGTGTTCGGCGACATCACCGAGCTGCACAAGGTGCTGGACAACGAGGCGTTCATGGAAAAAATCAACGCCATCTACGAGGAAAAAGGCGTGGCCCTGCTCGGCATAAGCGACCAGAATTTCCGCGTCATGACCTCCAATAAAAACGTGCAGGAGCTGTCGGACTTCTCCGGCATCAAAATCCGCACCATGGAAAATTCCTACCACATGGCGTTCTGGACGGCCATCGGCGCCAACCCGTCCCCGATGGCGTTCTCCGAGGTCTACATCGGCCTCCAGCAAAACACCATCGACGCGCAGGAAAATCCCTACGAGGTCATCGTTTCCAACAAGTTTTACGAGCAGCAGGACTACGTCGTGCAGACCAACCACCTGCCCCACCTGCTGACCCTGATCACCAGCCAGGAATTCCTGGACGGCCTTTCGGCCGAACAGCAGGAAATCATCGCCGAGGCCGCCGGTCTGGCGCGCGACTATTCGCGCGAGCAGGCGCTGGCCCGCGCCAACGACCGCATCGCCATCTGCGAAGAGGGCGGCGCGCAGATCGTGGAGCTCTCCGATGAGCTGCGGGAGCAGATGCGGGAAGCGTCCTCCGGCCTGTACGAGGAAATCCGGCAGGCGGTCGCGGACGACGAGCTGTATCAGATGTATACGGGGAGCTGAGGAATTCCCCCTGAATCAACATCTGAAATAAAAAAAGACTGTAAAAGCAAGGCAGGGCCTGTCACAGACCAGATAAACAACTGATCTGCGGCAGGCCCGTCGTGTTTTACAACAGTCTTTTTTTATTCAAATTTTTTATTCAGTGGCATCCCCTGCAGTGCCTGCAGTCTCCGCCGCACTGCAGCGATTTCCCCGCCTTTTTATCACGGATCATGCTGCGCACCGCCAGTCCGATCAGCACCGCGAGCACAGCGAGTACGAGAATCGTTCCCATGCTGACGCCTCCTGTCTCATATTGTTTTATTTGGCTCCCGCCATTCCCTTGATGCGCACGTTCAGGGTCTTGCTCTCATGGTACGGACGGAACAGCAGGTAGCAGAACCCGATCACCAGCAGGATCGCAACCACGGTCCACACGGTGAAGCCGCCGCCTGTGAACAGGCTGCCGAACTGGTACACGCACAGGGAGACGACGTAAGCGAGCAGGCACTGATAGCCGATGGCAAACCAGAACCATTTGATGTTGTTCATCTCCCGCTTGATGGCGCCCATCGCCGCAAAGCACGGCGCGCACAGCAGGTTGAATACCAGGAACGAGTACGCGGCGACCGCCGTCATGCTGCCGGCCAGAGAACCCCAGATCTCCGCGCCGTCCTCCGCCACCTCTCCGAATCCGAAGAGGATGCCGAACGTACCCACCACGTTTTCCTTGGCGATCAGGCCAGTGACCGCCGCCACAGCCATCTTCCAGTCGCCCCAGCCGAGCGGGATGAACAGCCATGCGATCGCGTTGCCGATCGTCGCCAGGATGCTGCGGTCAAGCTGCTCCGCTTCCAGCATCTGGAATTGCCCGTCGACCCAGCCGAAGCCCTGCAGGAACCAGAGCACGATGGTGGAGAGCAGAATAATTGTACCAGCTTTTTTGATAAATGACCAGCCCCTTTCCCACATGCTTCTCAGGACGTTGCCCATGGTCGGCATATGGTAAGCCGGGAGCTCCATGACGAACGGAGCCGGGTCGCCGGCGAACATTTTCGTTTTCTTTAAGATGATGCCCGAGCAGATGATAGCCGCGATGCCCACAAAGTATGCGCTCGGCGCCACCCACCAGGCTCCGCCGAACAGCGCGCCCGCGATCAGGGCAATGATCGGCAGCTTTGCGCCGCAGGGGATGAAGGTCGTCGTCATGATCGTCATCTTGCGGTCGCGGTCGTTTTCAATCGTCCTTGAAGCCATGACGCCCGGAACGCCACAGCCCGTGCCGATCAGCATCGGGATGAAGGATTTTCCGGAAAGTCCGAATTTGCGGAAAATACGGTCCATAATGAAAGCCACGCGCGCCATGTAGCCGCAGGATTCCAGAATCGCCAGGAAGAAGAACAGCACCAGCATCTGCGGCACAAAGCCGAGCACCGCGCCGACGCCGGCCACAATACCGTCGAGAATCAGCGACTGCAGCCAGCCCGCGCAGTGAATGCTGACGAGAAAGCTCTCGACCGCCGGCGGGATGATCTCCCCGAACAGCACGTCGTTGGTCCAGTCCGTCACGATGGTGCCCACCGTCGACACCGACACGTAGTAGACGACAAACATCACCACGGCAAAGATCGGCAGCGCCAGCCAGCGGTTGGTCACGTAGCGGTCAATCCGGTCGGACGTGCTCATCGCGCCCTTCCTGCCCTTTTTCAGGCAATCGCCGATGATCGAGGATATGTACACATAGCGCTCATTGGTGATGATGCTCTCGGTGTCGTCGTCAAACTGTTCCTCCATGGCCGCGATCTGTGCGCTCACATCCGGCGCATTCTTCATCATCGCCCCGATTTTGTCGTCTTTCTCCAGCAGCTTGATGGCGAAGAAACGCTTCTGCTCCTGCGGAACCGAATCACCCAGCTTGCGCTCGACCTCGCTGATGATCCGCTCCGCCTCCGGCGAAAACTCATGCACCGGAGCCGCCGCCTGCGCACGTCCTGCCAGCGCCACCGCGCGGTCCGCCGCCTGCTGCACGCCGTCGCCCTTCAGGGCCGAAATCTCCACCACCTCGCAGCCCAGCTTCTGGCTCAGCTTCTTCGTGTCGATGCGGTCGCCGTTTTTCCTTACGACGTCCATCATGTTGACCGCCATCACCACCGGGATGCCCAGCTCCATCAGCTGCGTGCTCAGGTAGAGGTTGCGCTCGATGTTGGTGCCGTCCACGATATTGAGAATCGCGTCCGGCCGCTCGTTGATCAGGTAATTGCGGGCTACCACTTCCTCCAGCGTGTACGGGGAAAGCGAGTAGATGCCCGGCAGGTCCATGACCGACACGTCCCGGCTGCCTTTCAGCTTTCCTTCCTTTTTCTCGACCGTGACCCCGGGCCAGTTGCCCACGAACTGGTTGGAGCCGGTCAGCGCGTTGAACAGCGTCGTCTTGCCGCTGTTCGGATTTCCCGCAAGTGCAATTTTTACTGCCATCTTCCTACTACTCCTTCTTTAATTTGTTTAAACTATCCAATATTTGTCGCAACTAGTTTTTATTAGTTGTTACTAACTTACAGTCAAAAAAGAAAGCGCTCACTCCACGAAAATCATTTCCGCGTCCGCTTTGCGCAAGGACAGCTTATACCCTCTGACCGTGACCTCGACCGGATCGCCCAGCGGAGCCACCTTGCGCACAAACACATCCACGCCCTTGGTGATTCCCATGTCCATGATCCTTCTCTTTACCGGGCCGTCGCCGGTCAGCTTTTTTACCTTTACCGTCTGCCCGCAGGCAGCATCTCTCAGTGTCATTTCGTTCAACCTCCATCTTTTTCTCCGGATATCCGGCGCCGGCAGTCAGACCATAATCCGGTTCGCCATATCCCTGCCGATTGCAACGCGGGAATCCTTGATGCTGACGATCAGATTGCCGCCCGCCTCGGAAACCACCGTCACCGTGCTGCCCGTGACAAATCCCAGATTTTCAAGAAACTGCCTGGTCTCGGCCCGTCCGCCGACCCGTCTGATTACGCTTGGTTCTCCTGCTTTTACCATCGTTAATGGCATCATCCAGACCTCCTTATCCTGACTTGATTCCGGCATCCTTCCTGCCGTCAAGGTTAGTATATGCTAACAAATATTAGATGTCAAGAACTTTTTTCAGGACTTCTTTTTGCTTTACCTGCAATAATTTTTATGCTATACTTACAAAAATGATGTATTGTGAGGTGTTATTTATGCATGTCAACGAGTCCGCTGAAAATTATCTCGAGACGATTCTTATTCTCAGTCAAAAGCTGCCGGTTGTCCGTTCCGTGGACATCGCCACGGAGCTCGGATACAAGAAGTCGAGCGTGAGCATCGCCATGAGAAATCTGCGCGAAAAGCACCACATCACGGTGACCGATTCCGGCTTCATCACGCTGACGGACTCCGGCCGTGCGATCGCCGAGGAAATTTACGAACGGCATCAGCTGCTCTCCTGCTGGCTTACCGCCCTGGGCGTGGACCCGCAGGTGGCCGCGGACGACGCCTGCAAGATCGAGCACGTCATCAGCCGCGAGAGCTTTGAGGCCATCAAAAGACATGTAAAGGTATCCTGATTTCCGTTCATTTCCGCCGGCTTCCTTTCATATATTGTAGGAAAATCATTCAGGAGCGCTCTGAATGAAGCCATACGACGTCATCTCCAGCCAGTCTGCCGGTCCGTCCGGCAGTCCGGGCGGCCCCGGCCTGCCGCCCGCCGTCTCCGAGGACTATTCCGACATCATTTTCCGGTACCAGCTGACGCCGGAGTCCCTGCTCACAGAACTCAGCCAGTATGCCCCGCAGATCGTTGATACCCAGTACAGCGTGCTTCACGCGCCGCTCGCCGACCGCCTCGCCGACGTTGAGGAGATCGGTTATTCCGGTGTGCCCAAGCTCTTCACCTACGCGGACACGGTCAGCCTGGAGGACGCCGGGATTCTCTCCGCACAGCTTCAGCCCTATCTCTCCCTGTCCGGGAACGGCATTCTCATCGGTTTTCTCGATTCCGGCATCGACTACACGCACCCGGCGTTTCGCAGCGCCGACGGCAGCACCCGCATCCTGCGCATCTGGGACCAGACTCTGCAGACGGGCCCGGCCCCGGAGGGGATGCAATACGGGACGGAATTCACCGGCGAACAGATCAACGAGGCGCTGTTCTCCGCCGACCCGCTCGCGGCGGTGCCCGTGCGCGACGAGCGCGGACACGGGACGGCGACGGCCGGGATCGCCTGCGGGAGCGCCGACGAGACCGGCGGCTTTACCGGGGCCGCGCCCGGCAGCCGGATTCTCTTTGTCCGTCTCAAGCCGGCCAAGCGCTATCTGCGCGATTATTTCCTGATTCCGGAGGACGCCGACGCCTTTCAGGAGACCGACCTCATGCTCGGCGTCAGCTACATGGTGGATATTTCCCGGCAGCTGCGGATGCCGCTTGTCATCTGTCTCACGCTCGGCACCAGCCAGGGCGGCCACACCGGCAGCACGCCGCTCGAGGACGTCCTCACCTCCGCCCAGTTCAACACCGGCGTCTGCGTCGTCACCGGCACCGGCAACGAGGTCGGCCAGGGACACCATGTTCAGCGGCGCATCGCATCGCCCGGCGAAAGCGCCGACGTCGAGCTGCTGGTCGAGGAGGAAACGCGCGGCTTTGCGCTTGAATTCTGGTCCGACACGCCCGATCTCTACAGCATCGGCTTCACTTCCCCGCTGGGCGAAACCATCCAGCCGGTGCAGCCGCGCAGCCGCGTCACCTACTCTTTCGATTTCCTGCTGGAAAACAGCAAAATCGACCTCACCTACTTTATCGTGGAAATGCTCAGCGGCTCGCAGCTGGCCTTCCTGCGCTTTGTGGACCCGACGCCCGGCCTCTGGCGCATCCGCGTCAATAATCTCACCCTCGCCGGCGGCGCCTTTCACCTGTGGCTGCCCATAACCGGGCTCGTCAGCCCCGGCGTGCGCTTTTACAGTCCCGCCGCCGACACCACCCTTGTGATCCCCTCCTGCGCCGAGGCACTGATCGCCACCGGCACCTACGACGCCTACACCGGCAGCATGTTCCGCAATTCCGGCCGCGGCTACACCCGCGACGGCCTGATCAAGCCGGATTTCGCGGCCCCCGGCACCGATCTCACCGCGCCCGCGCCCGGCGGGCTCTACACCCGGCTGAGCGGTTCGTGCGCCGCCTCCGCGCTCGCCGCCGGAGCCGCCGCTTTGCTGGCCGAGAGCGGGCTGCGGCAGGAGCCGCCCCGCTACTACACCCCGCGCGAAATCCGCAGCCTTTTCCAGCGCGGCGCCGAGCGCCGGGACGCCTACTCCTACCCGAACCGCGAGCAGGGCTACGGCATCCTCAACCTCTACGGGATTTTCGAGTCGTTTCTGCGGATCTGACACGCGGCCGCCCGGGCCATCCCGCAAAGCCTGTACCTCAGCCGCCTGGGCCATTTCGCAAAGCCGGCGCACAGTCACACCGCCCGCCCTCCCGCATATGATACAGTGTAAATCCTATTTCGGAGGAATAACAACATGAGTGATTTAACTGCAACAAACTGCGGATGTGACAACGGAAACGGCATGTCCCTGATCTGGCTGATTCTCCTGCTCTCCTGCTGCGGCGGCTGCGGCGGAAACGGTTCTTTCCTGAACGGCATCGGCGACAACAGCTGCTGCCTGATCCTGCTGCTTCTGCTCTGCTGCGGCGGCTGCGGCGGAAACACGCCCTTCCTCGGCAACGGGAACGGCACCGGCTGTGGCTGCGGCTGCTAAGCCGGACGCCGGACGGCCGTCAGAAAGATGACGGCCTGACACACGGCAGGGGCCGCCGCGAAATGCGGCGGCCCTTTTTTTACCTTTTTTACTTTATTTTCTTTTGCCATCGCTTCGTTCTTTTCGATATCATTTCATTTTCTTTCGATATCGCTTCTTTTTTTATCGCTTCGTTTTCTCTTAATACCACCTTGTTCTTTTGCGTCACTCCGTTCTCTTTCAATATCACTTTGTTTCCTTATGATATTCCCCGTTTTCCGGCCTCTGCCGCTTCTGCTCCTGCCGCTTTTCCCGCTCGCGGCGCAGCCTCAGACAGTCCTCGTCTATCTCATAAAATGCGTTTCCTTCAATCACAGTTCTCGACGGCATAATGCGCTCCCTCTCCTGATGTGCGGTTCTATATTAGAGTATTCCGCCGTCATATCCATGTTGCAGCCCTCATATATATAGAAGAAAAAGAACCCGGAGCTTTTTATGTTCACTGCCCTGGATCAGATCGCCAACCGCCGCCATCTTCAGCTCGTCAAGGCCGCCCTTCCCTACGTTCCGCTCCCCGGCCAGAAACAGCTCTCCGTTTTCATCAAGCTGCTGGAGCTGCAGAATGTGCTGCAGTTCTATCAAAGCGGCGAGGCGGCCGTGAGCGCCTGCAGCGCCGCCGAACCGCCCGGCATGCTGGAAATGCTGAACGGCATGCGCGGCTACTGCGAGGGCGAGGAGCAGGCGCTGCTGGATCAGTGGATTTCCACGTTTTCCATGTTGGAGCTGTATGCCTCGTTCGCGCAGATGCAGCGGATGGAGGAGGAATACGCGGCGCCAGATGATTCCGGGGAAATACAGGAGCAAAGAGAGGAGGCCCCGTATGAGCAATGAATCCTGGATAAACAACCCGGCCCTCGGCGGCATCGACCCGGCCAAGCTGCAGATGCTGGTCAAACTCGCCGAGCAGGCGCAGGGCAAAAAACAAAATGAGATGCTGCCGTTTCTGATGGCGGCCGCATCCCAGTCCAAAACAAACCGTATATCCTTTGATTCCGCGGAAACCGACGCTATCATCCGCGTGATGAAGATCGGCAAATCGCCCGAGGAAACCGCACGCATCGATCAGATGTGCGCGCTGTTCCGGCAGCTGCAGAATGTCAGCAGCAAGACCCGCAAACCGCAGTAGGCCTGCGCCGCAGTGAGTCTGCCCGCGGGACGGCCTCACAGCGCCGCCAGCAAAAGCTCCAGCGCGGTCTGCGCCGCCTGCCGGCGGACGGCCCCGCGGCCGCCGGAGAAATGACATTCCCGCACCGACACCGCGCCGCGGACAAAACAGCCGATGTAGACGAGACCGACCGGCTCTCCGCCGCCGCTGTCCGGCCCTGCGTATCCGGTCACGGAAAGGCAGCAGTCCGCGGCAGCCTCCCGGGCGCCGCCCTCCGCCATCTCCTGCGCCACCTGACGGCTGACCGCCGTACAACGCTCCAGCGACTCCGGGCTCACGCCGACCATCTCCCGCTTCGCCTGATCGCAGTAGGTCACATAGCCGCGCCGGAATACCTCCGAGCTGCCCGGCACCGAGGTCAGCGCAGCCGCCACCATGCCTCCGGTGCAGGATTCCACCGTCGTCACGGTCCAGCCCAGCGCGCGCAGACGCTGCACCAGCTCGCCGCACACAGTCTGTCCATCACATCTGTCCATCGAGCACACCCCAGTTTTTCCGCAGATAATCCACAAGGGAGATCACCGTCAGCGCCAATGCCACCCAGGTCAGCACGGCCGCGACGGTGTCAAACACGCCGCCCAGATCGAGCAGCAGCAAAATCACCAGAACCATCTGCGACACCGTCTTGAATTTGCCCCAGTAGCTGGCCGCAATCACCGTGCCCTTGTCGGAGGCCACGAGACGGAACCCGCTGATGATAAACTCGCGGCCGATGATGACAATCACAATCCAGGCCGCCAGCAATCCCTTTTCCACCAGACAGATCAGCGCCGAGCACACCAGCAGCTTGTCGGCGATCGGATCCATAAATTTCCCGAAATCCGTGATCAGATGATTTTTCCGCGCAAGATAACCGTCCAGCCAGTCCGTCGCGCTGGCCGCGACAAAGACCGCGGTCGCCGCATATTTCCCGGCGTCGCCCAGGCCGTCGAACAGCATCAGAAACACAAACACAGGCACCATGCACACGCGCAGCACGGTCAGTTTATTCGGCAAATTCATCTGCAATCTCTCCTATCAAATCATATTCGGCCGCTCCGGTGATCCTGACCCGCACGAAATCGCCGGACACCAACGTCTCATCCGTATGGATAAACAACAGCCCGTCCACATCCGGGGCATCCCCGTACGTCCGGGCCACATAGGCGTTCTCGTCCGCCACCTGTCCCTCGACCATCGCCGTGACGGTGCGGCCGATCATGTCCTGCGCACGGTCGAACGCAATCTCCTGCTGCAGCTCCATCAGCTCGTCGCGCCAGAGCAGCTTCGTCTCCTCGTCGATCTGATCCGGCATCGCGGCCGCCGGGGTGTCCTCCTCGCGGGAATACGGGAATACGCCCAGCCGGTCAAATTCCAGCTCGTCGATGAAAGCCATCGCCTCCTCGTGCTGCTCCTGCGTCTCGCCCGGGAATCCGGCAATCAGCGTCGTGCGCAGCATGATGTCCGGAATCCGCTCGCGCAGCCCGGTCACAATCCGCACCAGGTCCGCCCTGGTCGTCCGCCGCCCCATGCGCCGCAGCACGGCGTCGGAGGCGTGCTGAATCGGCAGATCCAGATAGTGGCAGATCTTCGGCTCGCGCGCGATCGTCTCGACGAGCTCGTCATAGATTTCTTCCGGGTAACAGTACAAAATGCGGATCCAGCGGATGCCGCTGATCCTGCACAGGGCCTCGAGCAGCAGATGCAGCGACTTTTGCCCGTATAAATCCGTGCCGTAGACCGTCGTCTCCTGCGCCACCAGAATCAGCTCCCGCACGCCCTGCGCGGCAAGCGTCTCCGCCTGCGCGATCAGGCGCTCCATAGGAACACTGCGGTAACGCCCGCGCAGCTTCGGAATGATGCAGTAGGTGCAGTGCTTGTCGCACCCCTCCGCGATTTTCAGGTATGCGTAATGGCCGCCGGTCGTCACAATCCGCCCGGCGCCCGTCTGCGGCAGCCGGTCCAGCTCCGCCTCGTCCACGCCGCGGCTGCCCGCGAGCGCCTGCTCCACCGCATCCGCAATGCGGTCGTAGGCCGTCGTGCCCAGCACAACGTCCACCTCCCCGATCTCGTCGAGAATCTCCTGGCGGTAGCGCTGCGCCATACAGCCGGTCACAATCAGAGCCCGGCATTTGCCGGACTTTTTGTATTCCGCCATCTCGAGGATGGTCTGCACGCTCTCTTCCTTTGCGTCCCCGATAAAGCAGCAGGTGTTGATCACAATGACCTCCGCCTCCGCCTCATCGTCCGTAAAGGTATGGCCGCGCTGCTCCAGCAGCGCCAGCATCTCCTCGGAGTCGACCAAATTCTTGTCGCACCCGAGTGAAACAAACAGTATTTTCATGGATTACTCCTGTTTTTCCGCAGAGATGTCCGAAGACTCCTTTGCGTGGTACACCGCCACTTCGGCCGGCTTTCTGCTCTGTTCCAGCAAATCGTCCACATTGGCCTCCGGGTATTCTTTCTGAATCCGCGCCAGCCGCTTCACCCGCGTCTGGATGCAGATCAAGCTGATCAGATTGGTGAGGCCGTCAAAAATCAGGCAGATGCCGATGTAGATCACCATGTACCGCTCCTGCCGAAACACATTGCACAGCAGCACAATGCCCAGAACGATGATAATCAGGGCGCTGATCAGCACCAGATACCATTTGCGGAATTTCAGGCGCTTCATATTGATCGAGCTCTGAATCTTCACCACTGCGCCGAGCAGCAGAATGATGCCCATGGCAAACGGCAGCACCGTCGCCAGGAACGTCGGGTTGAGAATGATAAACAGGCCGAACGCCAGGCATACGATACCGATCACCAGGTCCATCTGCAGAAATCCCGCCAGATTGTCCTTCGTGAAATAAATGATGCCGTAGGTAATACCGAGCACCACCATGGCGATGCCAAGCCCGTAACAGATCAGACGCACCGACGTGCTCGGCCACGCCAGCAGGACAACGCCCAGCACTACGTACAGCGCTGACACCAGAATGTAACTTTTGCTGAACTGTTTTACCTCATTCACCGATGATCCCTCCCGTAAATCCTATTCTTCCTCTGTGCCCGGCTCGCTCTCCGGCAGGATTCTGATCTTGCCCGCCTTCAGCTCGGCGACCGCCTCCGACAGCGGACGCATGGGACCGGTCATATTCTCCCGGTTCTGGCGCGCAATCAGCTGGCGCGCGCGCTTCGCCGTCGCCAGCACGATGGAATAACGGCTGTTGACCACCGGCGTCTCCCCCTGCTCTACCTCGCTGTTAACTACCTTCATCAGATCCGAATAAGATGGATGTAACATATTGTTTTCTCCTTTCTGTTTTCCGCCTCTGCAGGCGTCTCTGCTATGCGCCCGTTTCCTCCGCGAGCAGCCGCAGCTCACTGCGGATTTCTCCGATCAGTTCCGCATTGTGTTCTACGCGGCTGTGCTGACTGACGATCAGGCGGTGCACCTCCTCGGCGCTTTGCTCCAGATCGTCGTTGACCACAATGTAGTCGTATTTTTCCACCTCGGCGGACTCCTCCACCGCTCTGTGCAGCCGCGCCCGGATCACGTCCCCGCTCTCCGTGCCCCGGCCCTGCAGGCGGGTCAGCAAAGTCCGCACATCCGGCGGCATCACAAACAGGAGCAGCGCATCCGGGTACTGCCGGCGGATCTCGAGCGCTCCCTGCAGCTCGATCTCCAGAATCACGTCCCGTCCGCACGCCATCTGCTCCTCCACATAATCACGCGGCGTCCCGTAATAGTTGCCGCAGTAACACGCATACTCAATCAGGCGATCCCTGGCGATTAAATCTTCGAATTCCTCCTTTGTCCTGAAAAAATACTCCCGTCCGTCCTCCTCGCCCTCGCGCGGCGCCCTCGTCGTCGCCGATATGGACAGGGCGTACTCGCTGTGACGGCCGGTCAGACACTTCATCAGCGTTCCTTTGCCGACTCCGGAAAATCCGGAGACCACCACGAGAATTCCTCTCCTGTTCAAGCTTCTTCTCCTTTCAGGTCCTGCTCCGCAAAATGACTGGCGGCGCAGCGCCGGGCGATCGTGTCCGGCTGCATGGCTGAGAGTACAATCTGGCGCGTGTCCATGACAATCACGGATTTTGTCCGCCTGCCCTGTGTCGCGTCCACCACATGCTGCTGCTCTCTCGCATTCTGCACCATCCTCTTGATCGGCGCCGCGTCCGGATTTACCACCGCGCTGATCTTCTGAGCATTCACATAGTTACCAAAACCAATATTAACCAAGCCTGTCATAATTACCTCCGATGTCATTTTATTGATGTCCTTTTCATGCTGCCTTCTCTTTTGATGTCATTCTACGTTCTGGATCTGCTCTCTCACCTTCTCTATATCGGTTTTCAGCTCTATGGCGATGTTGGACGTCTCCAGGTCGTTTGCCTTGGAGAGGATGGTGTTTGCCTCGCGGTTCATCTCCTGCGCGATGAAGTCCAGCTTGCGGCCGACGCCGTCGCCCTGTGCGAGCGCCTCGCGCATGGTCGCTATGTGGCTGTGCAGCCGCACGGTCTCCTCGTCGGTGCAGAGCTTGTCGGCAAACAGCACGACCTCCGAGGCCAGCCGGTTTTCGTCGATCTGCGAATCGGCCAGCAGCTCCCGCACCCGGTCGGTCAGCTTCACGCGGTATTCCGCCACGATCTGCGGATAGCGCTTCTCGATGAGAACGACATTTTCCTCCATCCGCTCCAGCTTGTCGAGAATATCCGCCTTCAGCGCCTCGCCCTCGCGTTCGCGGGCCGCCACAAACTGCTCGCAGGCGCCGCGGCACGCGGCCTCAAGGCCGGCCCACAGCGCTTCCTCGTCGACGTCCTGCTCCTCCATCGTAAACACCTCCGGGCAGCGCCCGAGTGCCGATACCCGGATATCGTCCTCGATGCCGAACGTCTCCGCCATCTGCCGGTAGTACTTCAGATACTCGGCGGCAAGGGCGGCGTTGTACTTGAGCGACGCGCTCTCCTCCGCGTAATCCTCGCAGGTGATGAAGACATCCACCTTTCCGCGCTGCACATAGGATTTGAGCAGGCTGCGGATCGCCGCCTCAAAAAAGCCAAACTTTTTCGGCATTTTCACATTTACGTCAAAATAGCGGTGATTCACCGCTTTTATTTCCACTGTAAATTTCCGGCTTCCCTGGTGATGCTCGCACCGTCCGAAACCTGTCATGCTTTTCATCATTCCCGTGTCCTCTCTCAACTCATATCGCATAAAACCCCATATTGAAACCATTATAAACGATCGGTCAGACGCAGTCAATGAATTTTCCAGCTTTTCATTGTCTTTTTGCCCCTGATCTGCTATGATGCATAAATGAAACATGTACTTCACGGAGGTTCTGATTATGGCTTTGGACGGAATTGTCATCTGCAATATAGTCGCCGAACTCAACGAAACGCTGGCGGGCGCGCGCATCAGCAAAATCGCGCAGCCGGAGGCGGACGCGCTGCTGTTTACGTTTAAAGGGGTGAACGGCCAGCACCGGCTGCTGCTCTCGGCCAGCGCCAGCCTGCCGCTGGTCTATCTCACGCAGGCCAACCGCCCCTCTCCGCTGACCGCCCCCAATTTCTGCATGCTGCTGCGCAAGCACATCGGCAACGGCCGCCTGCTGCGCGTCTGGCAGCCGGGGCTGGAGCGCATCATCCACTTTGAGATCGAGCATTTCAACGAGCTGGGCGACGTCTGCCGCAAGGACCTGATCCTGGAGCTGATGGGCAAACACAGCAACCTCATCTTCTGCGACGACGCCGGCACCATCATCGACAGCATCAAGCACATCTCCGCGCAGACCAGCTCGGTGCGCGAGGTACTGCCGGGGCGGCCGTATTTCATCGCGCAGACGCAGGAAAAATGCGATCCGCTCACGGTTTCGGAGGAGGAGCTTCGCGCCGGCGTCTTTCGCTGTCCGATGCCGCTCGCCAAAGCCATTTACAGCTCCTGTACCGGCATCAGTCCCCTGATCGCCGAGGAGCTCTGCCACCGCGCCGGGCTGGAGTCCGCGCAGAGCGCCAACACCATCCGCGAGCTGGAACAGGTGCATTTCTGCCGTCAGTTTGCCCTCCTGATGGAGGACGTGCGGGCGCACCGGTTCACGCCAAACATCGTCTACGACCGCGACCGCACGCCGGTTGAGTTTTCCTCCCTGCCCCTGACCATGTACCGCGACCTCGAGCAGCGGCCCTACGAGACCGCTTCTTCCATGCTGGAGCAGTATTACGCGGAAAAGGACGCGGTCACCCGCATCCGTCAGAAATCCTCCGACCTGCGGCGCATCGCCGCCACCGCGCTCGACCGCTGCCGCAAAAAATACGAGCTCCAGAGCCGTCAGCTGAAGGACACGGAAAAACGCGACAAATATAAGGTATATGGGGAATTGCTCCACACTTACGGCTACAACCTGGAACCGGGCGCCAAAAGCCTGGAAGCGTTGAATTATTATACAAATGAAATGATTACGATCCCGCTGGACGGCACCCTGAGCGCCCAGGAGAACGCGCAGAAATATTTTGACCGCTACAGCAAGCTGAAACGCACCTACGAAGCGCTCTCGCAGCACATCCGGGAAACGGAGGCGGAGATCGCCCAGCTGGAATCCATCTGCACTTTCATGGACCTGGCCCTCTCGGAGGAGGATCTGGTGCAGGTGCGCGAGGAGCTGATGGACGCCGGCTACATCCGCCGCAGATACACCGGCAAAAAGGTGAAGATCACTTCCCGGCCCTTCCACTACGTTTCCTCGGACGGCTTTGACATGTATGTCGGCAAAAACAACTACCAGAACGATGATCTGACCTTCCGCTTCGCCTCCGGCAGCGACTGGTGGTTCCATGCCAAAGGCGCGCCCGGCTCCCACGTCATCGTCCGCACCGAGGGGCGCGAGCTGCCCGACCGCACGTTTGAGGAAGCGGCCCGCCTGGCCGCGCATTATTCGCGCAACCGCAGCGCCGAAAAGGTGGAAATCGACTATGTGGAAAAAAAGCACGTAAAAAAGCCGAACGGCGCCAAACCCGGATTCGTCGTGTATTACACCAACTATTCCATGGTCATCCCGTCCGACATCAGCGGCATCACGCTGGTGTCAGGGTGATGCCGCCGCAGAGTGTTTCTTTTATTACATTATTGCATGTGTTGAGGTCAAATGATGCCAGACGGATTGTTCCGTGCTTCGCATTTCCACAATCCTGGCATCTATAGTTCGTTGCAGATGCGAATGATCACATCGGCAAACAGCTTCGCGCTCGTCAGCAGCGTATCGAGCTCCATAAACTCGTCGTCCCCGTGCATGTGATTGTCGACGCCGGGAGTCATGCAGCCGAACGCCACGCCGCGCTCCAGGTCGTGCACATACGTGCCGCCGCCGGTGGAAAGCGGCCCGCCCCCGATGCCCAGATAGCGTTCGCACTCGTTCAAAAGAATCTGCACAAACGCGGAGTCCCCTGGCACACAGTGCGGCTTCTCCAGCGGCGTATCCGCCAGCGCGATGCCGTGTGCGGCCAGCGCCTCTGCCATCGGCTCCCTTGTATTTTCCTCCGTGCAGCCGATCGGCAGGCGCGCATCAAACGTGCCTTTCATCCCGTCCGCCGTATAATCCAGAATACTGAAACACATTGTCACCGCACCGGACTGCGGCTCCTCGCGATAAATCCCCAGCGCATTCCCGCAGGTATCCTCATACGGGAACAGTTCATTCAAAGCCTGCAGCGCACGCTGTCCCTGCGACGGCGCCAGCGGAAGCTCCGCCGCCAGACGGATCATCGCCGTGAGCGCGTTCTTTCCCTCCTGCGGAGTGGATGCATGCGCCGCCCGGCCGCGCGCTTCCGCCAGCAAAACCGGCCCGGCCGCAGCCGTCTTTATACCGGCCTCCTCCGGCGACACCGCGGTGATCGTGAACGTCACGCCGGTATCCCCGTTCACGCGTTCCGCCATCTCCCGCAGCGTCTCCTCCGCGAGACCTGCCACCCACATGCGGGCACGCTGCGGCACGACATTCACCTTGTCTCCGCTCTGCAGCCGCACCACACCCGGGCACTGCAGCCCGTCCAAGAACGCGGCCGTAAAATCGGCGGCCAGCCTTCCTTTCTCGATATTGATCACCGGGAAATCCGCATCCGGTGTAAACGAATACGGAGCCTCTTGCTCGATCCCATAGTAATATTCCAGATCGCTGGAACCGCACTCCTCATCCGAACCCAGAATCAGGCGCACGCTCTTTTTCAGCGGAATGCCCAGCTCCCGGATCGCGCGCAGCGCATACAGAACCGCAATCGCCGGGCCCTTGTCGTCCGCGCTCCCGCGTCCGTAAATCCTGCCGTCGACGATCTTCGGCTCAAATGGCTGCGTCACCGTCCAGTCCTCCGTCACCGGCACTACGTCCAGATGTGCCAGCACATCCAGGCCTTTTTCCTGCGAGCCGAGATCGCCGGTCACCACACGGTTCCCGTAATTGCGGGTCGTCAGTCCGTACCGCTCCATCAGCTTCTCAGCCTCCGCCAGCGCCCGGGCCGGGCCTTCCCCGTACGGCATACCCTCGCGCGCCTCGCCTCTCTGGCTGTCGATGCGCATCAACGCTTTCAAATCCTCCAGCATCTCCTGCTGTCTGCTGTCAATAAAGGCGTCTATCTTTTCCCTGTACATAAAGCCCTCCTTTTTCTCGCTGCCCGGATACTCTATATGTTCCGGCACGGATTCTTTTCGATCAGATCAGCTTCTCTGTCTGCCGTGCTCATCTTTCAGTGCGCTGCATTCGCCTTTTCTGTCCGCTATACCCTGCTTTTCAGTCTGTCACACTCATTTTTTCGGATCGCAGCGTTCAGCTTTCTGTCCCGCCGTACTTAACTCTCAATCCGTCGTGCTCATCTCTCCTGTCCACTGTCCTCAGCTTTTCTGTCCACCGTACTCATCTTTTCTGTCGTCGCACTTACATGCTCAGATCCGACCCTCCCTGAATACCCGCATCATCTCCCGCGTCAGGCTGACGCCGTCGTCCTCCGGTATCTCGTCGCGCGTGCACCATCTGGCCTCCGAGAGCTCCATCCGGTCCAGATGAATCGCATCCGCCCCGTCCAGCTCTGCAAAAAAGCCCATCAGCAGCGTGCCGGTAAACGACCAGGGCTGGCTCTTGTAATAGCGGAGGTTCTTCACCCGCAGGCCCACTTCTTCCATCACCTCGCGCTGTACGGTCTCCTCAATGGTCTCGCCGATCTCCGCAAATCCGGCAATCAGCGCATAGCGCCGGTAGGACCGCCCCGCATACCGCGTCAGCAGCAGCCGGTCGCCGTCCCGCACCCCGACGATCACCGCCGGACAAATCTTCGGATACTCCAGCAGCCCACAGGCGGTACAGCGCATCATCCGTTCCTTTTCATCGTGCACCATCGGCCGACCGCACCGCGGACAGAAGCGCCGGCTCTCGTACCAGTCAACCAGCTGATATCCGGTCACGCCGGCAAACGCCGCCTCCCGCTGCGCCACGCCACGCAGGCTGTCAATCGGCAACCAGAGTGCGCAATCCGACACTGCTTCGTTTTTCGCACTGCCCGGCTCTTCTCCATCTCCTGTACAGTCTAATACCATTCCATTTTCCTGGGATGCCGACAGCCACTTTCCGAAGCCCGGCAGCCAGAAATATGCAGTCTCGTCGATGCGGAACAGATACGTATAGTCCTCGCCGCACTCCGGGCAGAGCGCAAGCGCTTCCGCATAGGTGAAAAAAGAGAGGACATCCCCCTCCTTTTTCATCAGCAGCTCCCGGCCCCGATAGCAGAGAACAAAGCTCTCCAGAGTCGGGCTTGCCTTTTTATACTCATTGTGATATCGAAATGCTCCTATATCCTGAATCATATGATCACCTGCCTGAAAAGATTCCTGTCCTGGGTGCCGGCTGCCAGCTTCCGGTGCCGGTTCAATCCACTAATATTCAAATGTCGATTTGCCCTTGACAGTCTCACATAGCGGTCCACACAAAGTCCTCGGCCACGCTCTGGCCTGCCTGCTGCGGGGTCTGCTGTCCGGCCGCCGCCATCTGCTCCGCTTCCGCGCGGTACTCGCGCACCTCAACGCAAAAACAGCGGTAATCGCCCACCACATAGTGGTAGATGTCCCGGTAATCCTCCGCCGAATCGTCCACAATCAGAATGTAAAGATAGTCTTTGGCCTTTGTATAGGCGGCGCTGGTGCTGATCTGTGCGTTGACATTGCTGTAGAGGAGATTGTTCGTCAGCATATCGCGAAGCTGCTCGTACTCCAGCACGGAATAGTTGGTATCCATATAGCTGCAGGAAATCGTGGAGGACCCCTCCTCCCCGACTTTGCCGTCGATCATGTAAACCGTGCGCTCCTGCGTGCTCTGGTCCGTGTCCTCCGACCAGCCGTCCGGCGCCGTGTATGTGCCGGTCATCGCAGCGGCCTCCGAACCGTCCGTCTGAAACGCTTCGCCATCTTCTATCTGAAACGCTCCGCCGTCCTCCGCCTGCATCGCTCCCTCATCCTCTGTCCAGACCACGTCGTCTCCGCCAGGCTGCACTTCCCCGGAATCGGCAGCATACGCCGCATCATCCTCCGCGAAAGGCTCCGGGTAGACATCGGTATCGCCGATCCAGATATCATCCTCATAGCCGCCAAGCTCTCCGGCACGCAGAAGCTGCGCCGGAGCGGCTGCCATGCAGAGCGCGAGCAGCGTACAGGCTGCAATGCCTTTTTTTCTATTATAAATCATGCGTCTCATCCTATCGTCTCCCATTTTCCTGTATGTAAGAACAGTATAATCGCAAAGCGGCCGCTTGTCACGAAAAGTTTTCTTAATTTTCTTTCTGTTTTATCGAAAGTCCGCGCGCAGGAAACCTGCCGCACACCAGAAACACATCCTGCGTCAAAAAACCGCCGGATACAAAAACCCCGCAAACCGCCAGGCGGCTTGCGGGGCATCTTTCTTATTTTGCGTAATCCACTGCTCTGCTCTCGCGGATTACACTGACCTTGATCTGACCCGGATACTCCAGCTCGGCCTCGATCTGCTTTGCAATATCTCTGGCCAAAAGCACCATGTCCGCGTCATTGACCTGATCCGGAACAACCATAACTCGAATTTCTCTACCTGCCTGAATAGCAAAGGATTTCTCCACACCCTTGAAGGTGTTGGTAATATCTTCTAACTGTTTTAATCTGTTTGTATATGTTTCAAGCGTTTCACGTCTGGCACCGGGACGGGCTGCGGAAATCGTGTCTGCAGCCTGTACAATGCAGGCGATCAGTGATTCTGCTTCAACATCACCATGATGGGATTCCACCGCATTGATGACCACCGCGGACTCTTTGTATTTCTTACAGAGATCCGCACCGATCTGGATATGCGATCCTTCCATCTCATGGTCGATGGACTTGCCGATATCATGCAATAATCCGGCACGCTTGGCCATCCTGACATCAACGCCAATCTCTCCGGCCAGAAGTCCGGAAAGCTGTGCCACTTCAATCGAATGCTTCAACGCGTTCTGGCCATAGCTCGTCCGGTATTTCATGCGTCCAAGCAGGCGAACCAGCTCGGGATGAATACCATGTACGCCGACCTCCAGCGTCGCAGCTTCTCCTTCCTCGCGGATTATTGTCTCTACTTCTTTTTGTGCCTTTTCCACCATTTCTTCAATTCTGGCCGGATGGATTCGACCGTCCACAATCAGTTTCTCAAGCGCGATTCTCGCAACCTCTCTTCTGATTGGATCAAAGCCTGACAAGATGACAGCTTCAGGAGTATCATCAATAATCAAGTCTACTCCGGTGAGTGTTTCAAGGGTCCGGATGTTGCGGCCCTCTCGTCCGATGATCCTGCCTTTCATCTCATCATTAGGCAGCTGTACAACAGAGATCGTCGTCTCTGCCACGTGATCGGCGGCACATTTCTGAATCGCCGTAACCACGTACTCTTTTGCTTTTTTCTGAGCGTCTTCTTTTGCCCTGCTCTCAAGCTCCTTGTAGAGCTTCGCAGTGTCAATTTTTACTTCATCTTCAACAGTTTTTAAAAGATATTCTTTTGCTTGTTCAGAGGTAAGTCCTGAGATTCTTTCGAGTTCCTGGATTCTTTGTCCGCGAAGCTTTTCCACTTCTGCGTTCTTTTTCTTTAAATCTTCTTCCTTTGCTGCAATCCCTGATTCCCTCCGCTCCAGAGCATCCGCTTTCTTGTCAACGCTTTCTTCCTTTGACAATACACGCTTCTCGTAGCGCTGCAGCTCTGTTCTGCGCTCTCTCGTCTCTTTTTCCAACTCATTTTTCGTCTTCAAAGATTCTTCCTTCGCTTCCAGCAGTGCTTCACGCTTCTTCGTCTCTGCGACCTTCAGTGCGTCATCGATGATCTGCCTCGCCTTTTCCTCGGCGCTGCCGAGTTTTGCCTCCACTACATTTTTCCTGTAATTTATAGCAACAAGAGCTGAAACCGGTACTGCGATAATCAGGGTGACCACAACAGCAATGATTACTGTTCCAGGCACAGGAGCACCTCCTTATTCAATTTTCATTGTTCGTAAACAACACAACAATTTTATACTGTTTTGTTACTTATGTCAAGTGAGAAAAATCATTCTGACACTCGCGGAAAAGTCATTCCGAAACCCGCAGCGCGCGCTGCACGGCATGAATGGAATAGCCCCTGCGCAGAAGAAAGCGGTACATGCGCTCCGTCTCCTTCGGCTCCGCGCCGTCGCCGGAATAATGCTTCTTTTCCAGCCAGCGCAGAATCTGGCTCTCCTCATCCGGCAGCTCCATCTGCTGCACGGCCTCCTCAAAGGTCTCGCGCGCGATGCCGCGCCGCAGCAGCTCCTGCTCCATCTGGCGCAGGCTCCGGCTGTCTTTCCAGCAGTCCAGATAATTCTGCGCATAGCGCAGGTCGTCCAGATAATGATAGCGCTTCACATAGTCCACCGCCCCGTCGGCGATCTCCTGCGGGTAAAACAGCTCCTCCAGCTTCCGCCGCACCTGCTGCTCCGTGCGGTCGGCGGACTGCAGGTAGTGCATCGCGCTGAGCGCCGCGCGTTTGGGAAGAATCTCCCGCATCACCCGCTCAAAATCCGGCTCCGCCAGACTGCCGCCCTCCGCAATGCCGAACGGCTCCAGCTCCTTTGCATACAGCGGGAAGCGGAAGCCGTCCTCCAGCGTCACCAGATACCGGCCGCCGCTCAGCCGGCGCAGGCTGCAGATTTCACGCATCAGTCAGTCTCCGCATCCGCAGCGCCCGGCTCCGCCGGCTGTCCTGCGTCAGACGCCTTCACCAGCCCGTACTGCTCCCGCACTTTATGGTCGATCTCCGCCATGACCTCCGGGTGCTCCTGCAGATACAGCTTGGCATTCTCGCGGCCCTGGCCGATCTTCTCGCCGTTGTACGCGTACCACGCCCCGCTCTTGTTGACAATATTTTCTTTGGCCGCCAGGTCAAGGACGTCGCCCTCGCGGGAGATGCCCTTTCCGAACATGATATCGAACTCCGCCTCCCTGAACGGCGGCGCCACCTTATTTTTAACTACCTTGACGCGGGTGCGGCTGCCGATCACCTCTCCGCTCTGCTTGAGCGACTCGATCCGGCGCACATCCAGGCGCACGGAAGCATAAAACTTCAGCGCGCGGCCGCCGGTCGTCGTCTCCGGATTTCCGAACATGACGCCCACCTTCTCGCGAAGCTGGTTGATAAAGATCACGCTGCAGTTCGACTTGCTGATCACGCCGGTGAGCTTGCGCAGCGCCTGGGACATCAGGCGCGCCTGCAGGCCCACGTGGGCATCGCCCATATCGCCGTCGATCTCGGCCTTCGGCACGAGCGCCGCCACCGAGTCCACAATGATAATGTCCACCGCCCCGGAACGCACCATAGTCTCTGTGATCTCCAGCGCCTGCTCGCCGTTGTCCGGCTGGGATATGTAAAGATTGTCGATATCCACGCCGATATTGCGCGCATACACCGGGTCAAGCGCATGCTCTGCGTCAATAAAGCCAGCGATTCCGCCCAGCTTCTGCACCTCCGCCACCATGTGCAGGGCCACCGTCGTCTTGCCGCTGGACTCCGGCCCGAAAATCTCCACGATACGGCCCTTCGGCACTCCGCCGAGCCCGAGCGCAAGATCCAGGCTCAGCGACCCGGTCGATACCGTCTCAATATTCATATTCGCACCGCGGTCGCCGAGCTTCATCACCGAGCCCTTGCCAAACTGCTTCTCAATCTGCGCAAGCGCAGCATCCAACGCCTTTAATTTATCATCCTGTACCATCATTCTTCTCCTTATTCCGAACTTATGTTCGTTTTTCTGTTTTCATCCTAGTATATTTTTGGGTTCTTGTCAAGCGCTTCTTTCCTTTCTCTGCAAAATGTTTCGTGTTTCAGTTCTTATTTTATTTATTCGTATTCTCATATTATCAGTATATCTTTTTGTTGTCAAGCTCAATTTGCATTTCGCCGATAATTTCTTCACCAGAAAAGGGATTTCATAATGTTTTATTAAAGCAAAGTTTTCATAACTACTTAAATATAAAAAAGAATTTCCATAATTACTTTATCAAAGAAAAACTTTCGTAATTACTTTAAAAAAGAGTTCGCGCTTCAACATAACAATTTTCCATCACACAGAAAAACGCCTCCGGGAAAACCTGCAGCGAGGCCTGCCCGGGGACGTCTTTAAGCCCAATGTTTTTCTATTCCGTGTCTCTTACACGCCATACCTCTTATACATTATATCTCTTATACGTTATATATCTTTTCCACGCTATATCTCCGACACGCTACATAATAATTTTCCTGATATCGTTAAACATCACCACCACCATCAGCAGCAGCAACAGCATCAGGCCCGTAAAATGCACCCGGGCTTCCAGCTCCGGCTCCACGGCCCGGCCGCGCACCGCCTCCACGATCAGAAACAGCAGCCGCCCGCCGTCCAGCGCCGGAATCGGCAGCAGGTTCATCACGCCCAGGTTGGCGGTCAGCAGAACCGCAAAATTCATCAGGTTCAGCAAAATATACAGCAGGCCCTCGCTCTGGCTCTCCTCGTAGACGTCCCCGATCGCGTCCACAACGCCGACCGGGCCGGAGACGTCGTTCAGCTCCACGCCGCCGCTCACCAGCATTTTCAGGCTCTGCACCGTGGTGTCAATCCAGTACCAGACCTCATACGCGCTGTACTGCAGAACCTGCAGCGCGCTGCCTGGCTGCCGGTAGGTAACTCCCTGCAGGCCGTATAAATATCCGTAATCCGTCAGAAGCGGCGTCACCGTGGCCTCATGGCGCACGCCGTCGCGCTCATATTCAAAGACCACCGTCTCGCCCGGATGGAACATCGAGTAGTTGGAAATCTGCCGTCCCACAAGGATATGCTTTCCGTTCATGGAGAGGATGCGGTCGCCCGCCTGCAGGCCCTCCGCGGCCGCCGGGAAGCCCTCGCTGACGCCGAGGATCACCGGAAAATCGATGCCCGCGTTGCCAATGATAAAAAGCGACAGGAAAAAGGCCAGCAGGAAATTGAACAGCGGCCCGGCCACGATCACGGACATGCGCGCCCAGACCGATTTGCTGCCGAACGAACCCTCGCCCTCCTCCGAGCCGTCCTCGCCCAGCATCATGCAGGAGCCGCCGAACGGCAGGATTTTCCACGAATAGCGCGTGCCGCCCGCCTCAAAGCTGACGATGCGCGGACCCATGCCGAGCGAAAACTCGAGAACAGTGATCCCGTTCAGCTTCGCCAGCAGGAAATGGCCCAGCTCATGCACAATGATAATCAGGCTGAATACCAGCAGCGCAACGATAATTTTCACTTCTTACCACCTGCTTTCAATCCTCTCATATACGCTCTTTTCCGTGTCCAGAATCTGCTGCACATCCGGCTCCTCAATCACCCGGTGCGCGTCCATGCAGTCGCGTATGATATCGTAAATCTGCGTAAACCCGATTTCCCGGCGCAGGAATTTGCTGACCGCCCGCTCGTTGGCCGCATTGAACACCGTCGGCATGGAACCGCCTTTTTCGGCCGCCTCAAACGCGTAGGCCAGCCCCCGGAACGTCTCCATGTCGGGATTTTCAAAGGTAATGCTGCCCAGCGCGGCGAAATCCAGCCGCGCGCCGCCCAGATACCGCCGCTGCGGATAATAGAGCGCATACTGAATCGGCAGTTTCATGTCCGGCGTCCCCAGCTGCGCGATCACGGCCCCGTCGGCAAACTGCACCATGGAATGAATCACGCTCTGCGGCTGCACGACCACCTGAATCTGCGAAAGCTCCACGCCGAACAGCCAGCGGGCCTCCATCACCTCGAGCCCCTTGTTGACCATGCTCGCCGAGTCGATGGTAATCTTCTGCCCCATCGCCCAGTTCGGATGCTTCAGCGCGTCCTCCACCCGGACGGCGCGCAGTTCGTCACAGCTCTTTCCGCGGAACGGGCCGCCGGACGCGGTCAGCAGGATTTTCTCGATCTGCCGCCCGTCCTCGCCGTTCAGCGACTGGAAAATGGCGCTGTGCTCGCTGTCCACCGGCAGAATGCGGACGCCGTGCTCCCGCGCCAGCGGCATGATGATGTGCCCCGCCGTCACCAGCGTTTCTTTATTGGCCAGAGCGATATCCTTGCCGGCCCGGATTCCCTCGATCGTCGGCACGATGCCGATCATGCCCACGATCGCCGTCACCAGAATTTCCGATTCCGCGCAGACGGCCACCGCCCGCAGGCCCTCCATCCCGGACAGAATCTCCACCGGGAGGTCCGCCGTCGCCGTGCGCAGGCTCTTTGCATCCTCCTCCGACCACACCGCGGCCATGCGCGGCCGGAACTCCCGAATCTGCCGCTCCAGCAGCTTAATGTTTCTGCCCGCGCTCAGGGCCGCCACGCGGATGTCCCCGTTTGCGCGCACCACCTCCAGCGTCTGCGTGCCGATGGAACCCGTCGAGCCGAGAATCGCTATTGTTTTCATCCGTATTTCGCTTCCTTTCCCGCCATTCGCACTTCGCGGCCCCGCCTCACGCTCAGAGCCGCCCCACAAGCGCCTGTGCCAGATAATAGATCACCGGCGCGATAAAAATCACACTGTCAAACCGGTCCAGAATCCCGCCGTGCCCGGGAATCAGCGTCCCGTAATCCTTGATGCCGTGGTTGCGCTTGATGGCGGAGGCCGCCAGGTCGCCGACCATCGAAATCAGGCCGCCCGCCGCGCAGATCAGCGCAAAAACCGGCACGCATTTGGAGCCGCTTTGCAGATGCCCGGACACCGCCGCCCCGTAAATCGCGCCCAGCAAGGCCGCGCCAACTACGCCGCCGACCGCGCCCTCGACCGATTTCTTGGGGCTGAGCTTCGGCGACATTTTATGCTTCCCGATCAGCATCCCCACGCAGTAGGCGCAGGTATCGCAGCCCCAGGAAGCCAGAAAAATCAGCCACACCAGAAACACGCCCTCCGGCATCGTCCGCAGCTCGTAGATGCAGGAAAGCATGACGCCGACGTAAACCAGCCCGAAAAACGCGGCCGTCACCTGCTCCGTGCGGTAGCGCGGGTACGCAAACACATAAACCGCCATCTGTACAATCAGAAATGCAATCAGCACTGTCATAGTATATGCCGCAAGCCCGCAAAATACTATTATATAATAAGCCGCGCAGCCCAGATACCCGGTCAGGGCCAGCGGGGAAAATCCGCTCTCCTCCACGCCGGTCGCGCGGTACAGTTCCCTCATGCCGGTCACGGAAATCGCAAACAGCCCCGCGGCCAGCACCGGGCCTCCCGTAATCAGAAAAAACAGCGCGAGAATGACAAGCACAATCCCGCTGATCAGCCTCGTCCGAAACATAGCTATTCCTCCCTGACGCCGCCGTAGCGCCGTTCGCGGCCGTTGTATTTCTCGATGGCCTTCCACAGGTCGTCCTTCGTAAACGCCGGCCACGGCACCTCCGTAAAATAAAATTCCGTGTAGGCCAGCTGCCACATCAGATAATTGGAGAGCCTCAGCTCGCCGCTGGTGCGGATCAGCAGGTCGGGGTCGGGCACTCCGGCCGTGTCCAGATAGCCGGAAAAACAGTCCTCCGTGATCTCCTCCGGCTGCAACTTTCCCTCCGCGCAGTCCTGCGCGACCCTGCGGACCGCGCGCACAATCTCGTCGCGGCTGCCGTAGTTGATGGCGATCTGGAAATTGAGCCCGGTGTTGTCTTTCGAGGACTCCACCAGGTCCCGCAGGCTTTTCTGCAGGTCCTCATCCAGCGCCCGCGGATCGCCGAGCACCCGCACCTTCATATTATTATCGCGCGCCGTCTTGATGCAGGTCTTCGTGTACCTGCGGAACAGCCGCATCAGCGCGTCCACCTCGTCCTTGGAACGCTTCCAGTTTTCCGTCGAAAAAAGATAGACGGTGAGGTATTTGATGCCCATGTTGTAGGCGTCCTCGCAGATGATCTCCAGATTTTTGGCCCCGCGCACATGCCCGTAATTGCGCGGCCGGCCCATGCTTTTGGCCCAGCGTCCGTTTCCGTCGAGAATAATCGCCACATGCTGCGGAATGACCATAACGCTCCCTCCCCAAAATGGGGCCGTTGCAAAATACGGCGGTGGTATTTTTACAGCAGCCCCATACGTTTAAACTGTGAGAATCTCCTTTGACTTTTCTTCTACAGCCTTGTCAATTTCCTTGATGTACTGGTCGGTCATCTTCTGCACCGCGTCCTCCAGGTCCTTGATCTCGTCCTCGGACACGTCGCCCTTGCCCAGCTTTTTCAGGTAATCGTTGGCATCCCTGCGGATATTGCGGACCGCCACCTTGCCGGCCTCGCCCTTTTTCCTGATGTCTTTCACGAGGTCTTTTCTGCGCTCCTCCGTGAGCTCCGGGAAAATCAGGCGGATGATCTTTCCGTCGTTCGATGGATGGATGCCGATATCCGAAGTCATGATCGCCTTCTCAATCTCCCGGACCATGGACGGCTCCCATGGCTGAATCTGCAGCACCCGCGCCTCCGGCACCGTGATGTTGCCCACCTGCTGAAGCGGGGTCGGCGTGCCGTAATAGTTCACCCGGATCTTGTTCAGCACGTTCGGATTCGCGCGGCCCGCGCGAACGGTCGCAAACTCCGACAGAAGATTGTTGTAGGTTTTCGTCATTTTTTCGTCGTACACTTTGATTCTCTCATCCATTTTCTTTCCCTCCTTAATGTCTCATATCATTGCAAAACCCGCTAATGCCTTATATCATTTTGAGGCTCAGTGATATCTCCCGTACCGGTTCAGACCGTGACCCGCGTCCCGCGCAGAGCGCCGTTCACAGTGTCCACAATGCTGTTTTCCTGGTTCAGCCCGAACACCAGCATCGGCATCCGGTTCTCCATGCACAGAATCGACGCCGTCATATCGACTACGCCCAGCTTGCGGTCGATGACCTCCTGAATGCTGATCTCGTCGTATTTGTGCGCGTCCGGATGATCCTTGGGGTCTTGGTCGTACACGCCGTCCACCGATTTCGCCAGCAGAATCACGTCCGCTTCGATCTCCACCGCCCGCAGCACGGTCGCCGTATCCGTCGAGAAATACGGGTGCCCGGTGCCGCCGGCAAAGAATACGACCGTTCCCTCCGCAAAGTACTCATTCACACGGTCTTTGGAGAACAGCTCCGTAAACGCGCCGCAGACAAACGGCGTCATCACCGCCGTCTTCAGCCCGACGGACCGGAAAATCTCCGAAACGTAAATGCAATTCATCACCGTGGCCAGCATCCCGATCTGATCGGCCTTGGTGCGGTCGATGTTCTCGCTGGAACGCCCGCGCCAGAAATTGCCGCCGCCGATGACGATGCCGATCTCCATGCCCTGATCCGCCAGCGTCTTCACCTGGCGCGCCACCCCGGCGACCGTGGGTTCGTCAAATCCAGTTTTCTTGTCCCCGGCCAGCGCTTCGCCGCTTAACTTTAAAAGAATTCGCTTCATTTTGTGTCCTCTCCTTGCTTTCGTGAGTATTATACCAGTTGTCGGCGGTAAAATCTACTATTATTTCTGAAATGAAAGCCCGGTCTCCATGCGGGAGCAGGCGGCAGGTCCGCCTGCCGGATTTTTTCTGCATCAGAGACGCTGCCCTGCATGCGCAAAAATCGTCACTGCGCAATTCTCTGTTTTTGCCTTCTCTGCATATAAATTTGCGACAACTTCTTGATCCCGATGTTCAGATAGCGGAAAATCGGCTCCGTGATGATCGCGAAAATCACCAGCAGCATCACGCATTTTTTGGAAATGCTGGTGATGGCAAAAATGCTGCTGACGAAAATCATGCAGTAAAGCAGGCCCGCCGCCATGCCGAACCACAGAAACCAGTGGTATTTCGTCATCGGGGAGGCGATCTGGTACAGAATCATCAGACCGACGATCGCCAGCACGATCGTGGACGAGGTCGAAACGTCGTTCTCGCTCACGCTGAATTCAATGCAGAACAGGTACAGGCCGCTGACCACGATAAAATCGGTGAGGCCGCCCGGCAGCGCCTTGAACAGCACGTTGCTCATAAAATGCCCCTGAATCCGGTCGGTGTTCTGCTCCAGCGACATCACAAACGCCGGAATGCCGATCGTAAACATGCTGATCAGCGAAATCTGCGACGGCTCCAGCGGATAGTTGATCGTCAGCACGATCGTGAGGATTGACAGAAACAGCGAGAAAATATTTTTTACCAGGAACAGGCTGGCCGTGCGCTCGATGTTGTTGACCACGCGCCGCCCCTCCGCCACCACGGACGGCATCCTGGAGAAGTCGGATTCCAGCAGGACGAGCTGCGCCACCTGCGCGGCCGCGTCGCTGCCCGAGGCCATGGCGACGCTGCAGTCGGCGTCCTTGAGCGCCAGCACGTCGTTGACGCCGTCCCCGGTCATGGCCACGGTATGCCCCGCGTCCTTGAGCGCGCTCACCATCTGCCGCTTCTGATCCGGCGTCACGCGGCCGAACACCGCGTACTTTCTCACCGCGTCCCGGATCATCTCCTCGTCCGTCAGCGTCTCCGCGTCCACGTAGGCGTCGGCGTTCTGAATGCCGGCCTCCTTCGCAATCTCGGAAACCGTGATCGGATTGTCCCCCGAAATCACCTTGATCTCCACGCCCTGGTTTGCAAAGTAGGCGAACGTCTCCCTTGCGTTCTGGCGGACAGGGTTCATCAGCAGAATCATGCCCAGCGGCTCCGCCGCCTCAGTCAGAAAACCGCCGTCCAGCACGCCCGGATAGCGGCCAAATACCAATGCCCGGAAGCCCTGGCGGCTCCAGCGCTCGATCTGCGAGGCGTAAACCGGATACTGCCCGCGCAGCACGATCTCCGGCGCGCCCAGCACATAGCTGGCGTCCTCAAAAACCGCCCCGCTGTACTTGGTCTGCGAGGAGAAGGAAAACACCCGCTCCGGCCGTTTGCCGCTGCGCTTACGGAAATAATCCTTGATCGCTTTCATGGTGATATTGTCGGTGGCCATCGCCGCCGCGAAATCGCCGAGCGCCAGCTCGACCTCCGCGGCTTCCTCCGCCGTGAACGCCGGAACCTCCGGTTCTGCGGTTGACGCTGTCTGGTTCGCGGCTGCGGGTCCGCCGGCTTTTGCAGTCGCAGCTCTATCTGCCCCTGCAGCCGTGATCCTGCCATCTTTTGCGGTCGCGGCTCTGCCTGCCCCTGCAGCCGTAATCCCGCCCGCTTCTGCGGCCGCGACTCTGTCTGCTCCTGTAACCGCAGTTCCACCCGAAGCTCTATTTTCAGCCATGCCCGCAGTCCCGTCCGCGGCATCCGTCTGCGAACCCGCCTCCGCCGTGCCCGGCTGCATATCACATACGATATTTTCTGCCAGTTTTTTCCTCAGCGGCAGCAGCTTTTTGACCGCCATTGTATTATCGGTAATGGTTCCCGTCTTGTCGACGCAGAGCACGTCCACGCGCGCCAGCGTCTCGATGCACTTCATGTTGTGCACCAGCACCTTCTGCATCGCCAGCCGCACCACGCTCACCGCCAGCGCCACGCTCGCCAGCAGGTAGAGTCCCTCCGGAATCATGCCGACCACCGCCGCCACCGTCGCGGTCACACTCCCGCGCACCGAAGTCTCATTGATAAAATACTGCTGGCTGAACAGAATAACTGCAATCGGAATAATCACAATGCCGATGATTTTCACCAGACGGTCCAGCGAGCGGATCATCTCGGATACTTCCTCGTCGTTCATCGCCTTGGCCTGCAGCGTGAGCTGGGACACGTAGGAGTCCTTGCCGACCTTGTCGACCCGGCCCCGGCACTTGCCGGACACCACAAAGCTGCCGGACAGCAGCTGGTCGCCCTTTCTCTTGAGCACCTGGTCGGATTCTCCGGTGATCAGCGACTCGTTGACCAGAATCTCGCCGTCCGCCACGACCGCGTCCGCCGGAATCTGGTTGCCCGCGGAGAAAACCACGACGTCGTCGAGCACCAGCTCCTCCGCCGGCACCACAACCTCCGCCCCGCCGCGCACCACCGTGTTTTTGGGCGCATTCAGGATACTCAGGTCGTCGAGCACCTTTTTGGCGCGCAGCTCCTGAACGATACCGATCAGCGTATTGGCGATGATCACCGGCAAAAACGTCAGGTCCCGGAACGAGCCGACCAGAACCAGCACGACGGTAATCACAAAAAATACCAGATTAAAATAAGTAAAGATGTTGCTGTAGATAATTTCCCGTTTCGACTTGGAGGGGGGCTCGATGGCATGGTTGACCTCCCCGCAGTCGATGTGCTCCTGCACCTGCTCCGGGGTAAGCCCGACGGCAAGGTCCGGCTCAAAGCGCTTGTATATGACGATCTTTTCCGGAATCCGCAGCTCCTCCGGAATCACCTTGGTCCGTCTGAACTTCTGCCGGATGGACTTGATGCTGCGCCACAGATCCCTGCTCTCTTTCGGCTCCTGTTTTATCTCCTGTGAAACAGCGAAGCTGTCTCCCTGCCCCGCCGGGGCCTGTACTGCGTTCTGTCCCTGGGGCATGCTTTCCTGCGTCTGCTGATTTTCCACGGCCTGTACCATTCCTGTCCTGTTTTTGTTCATTTTAAAATTCTATCACATTACCCTGCATTTTTTAACCCCCGGAAATCTGAAATTTTCTTAAACTGCAAACAGGATTCTGCCGCGGCCGTGTGTGAACTGCAACGGAACTGCTCTTGCCACCCGCCCAAACTTTTGCTATACTGCTAGCATGCAGAGATTGATCACAAAGGAGATGCGTTCCATGGCGTTTCAGATACAGAAAAAACTGATGAACCTGAGTACCCTCTGGTACCTGCTGATTTTGGATAAGAAGCTCACCGGCGATCCGGCGAAAATTAAGGCACGGCAAAACCGCAACGTACACCGGCTGATGAAACGCGCCTACGAGATTCCGTTTTACCGCGAGCGCTTCGACGCGTGCCGTCTGACGCCGGACGATTTTCACTGCGCCGAGGACCTCGCCCGCTTCCCGACGCTCTCCAAGGACGAGCTGCGCCGCTGGATGAAGGAGCTCTACGACACGCACCCGGACGTCCGCGACACCTGGGACGCCTCCAGCACCAGCGGTTCCACCGGCATCCCGCTCACGGTCTACCAGTCGCAGTTTGAGCACGCCTGCACGAACGCCAACTGGATCCGCGTGCTGATGTCGTTCGGCTACAATCCGTTTTTCGGGAAAATGATCTCTTTTGAATCCAGCTACCGCACGGAAAAAAAGAAACGCGATTCCATCGTGCAGCGCCTCGGCATCCTGCGCCGGCGCATCCTCTCAGAAAAGCGCTGCGAGGGCGACGGCATGAAAGACGTGATTGCGGAATTGAATGAATATAAGCCCGATCTGATCTGCCTGCGCAAAAACTGCATCGTGCGCATCGCGCTTTACGCGCAGAAGCACGGCCTCGCCGTCCACCACCCGAAATGGTACATCCCGGTCAGCGAGATGGTGGACGAGGTCACGCGCGGCATTCTTGAGAAAACGTTCGGTCCCAATCTGGTCGACGCCTACGGCAGCGACGAGACCGGCAGCTGCATCATCAAGCGCCCCGGGCGCAGCGATTATGACATCTGCAATGATACGCATGTGGTGAATATTTATGACGAGCAGGGACGGCTGTCCAACGACGGGCGGGTTATTATCACGCCCCTGTTCAAGACGCGTTTTCCGATTATCAATTACGACATCGGCGACGCGGCTTCTTCCTATATAAAAGACGGGCTCCGCTGCGTGACCAAAATTCACGGGCGGCTCAATGACACGGTCAAACATGAAAACGGCGACGAGACCTCGGTGCTGGAGCTGCGCAAAATTCCCAACGGCATCACCGGCATCGCCCAGTTCCGCTACGTGCAGGAATCCTTCCACGACCTGCGCGTGGAGCTTGTGCGCGACCCGCAGGACCGCACGTACACCGAAGACCAGATCGCCGCATTTTTCCGCGACCGGCTGACGCAGCTCTACGGCAGCGAATTTCGCATCCACATCCGCTGGCTCGACGTCATTCCGCCCGATCCCAACGGAAAACTGCGCTGTTTCGTCTGTGAGTGCTGAACGGGAGGTCTTCTCATGCCGGAAAAACAAACCAGTAAATCGCTGAACCGCATCGCCTTCAAGGCCGGGATTTTTTATGTGTTCTCCCAGCTTTTCGTGCGGGGCATCACGTTTCTGATGACCCCGATCTACACCAGGCTGCTCTCCAAGCCGCAGTTCAACCAGATCAAAATCTTTGAATCCTGGCTGCTGATTTTTGTGCCCGCAATGTCCCTGTGCCTGTGGCGCAGCGTGGAGCGGGCCAAATATGACGTCAGGGACAAATTCGACGAGTACGTGTCCAGCGTGCAGACGCTGTCCTACCTCTCGATCACGGTCTTTTTTGTCCTCTTCCTGATCTTTAAGGATACCGTGCAGCGGCTGTGCCTGATGACCAACTTCGCGCTCACGGATTTCATGCTGTACATCGCCTTTCTCTACACCTATGCGCACACCAGCATTTACTATTTCCAGCGCCGCGAAAAGCAGATGATGCGCTACAAGGCCAGCACGATTTTCACCGCGGCGACCGTCATTCCGGCCACGCTGCTCTCCGTGTTCCTGATCTGGCTGGGCAAGCGCAGCGGCCACGAAGACGCGCTGGTCTCGCTGCGCATCGGCGGCTATTACATTCCCATGATCATCGGCGGCTTTTTTGCGGCCGCGCTCATGGTCTGGCAGGGAAAAAAGATTGTCAGCAAAAGCTACTGGAACTATGCGCTCCGCTTCAGCCTGCCGCTGATCCCCGAGGTGCTCTCCATCCAGATCATGAATCAGGCCGACAAGCTGATGGTCACCTCCATGGTCGGCGAAGTCAGCGGCGCCGTCTTCGCGCTGGCGACCACCGTTTCCTATATTATATGGATTCTCGAGGACTCCGTCTGGAACGCCTGGCTGCCCTGGATGTACGAAAAAATATCCCGCGGCGAGGGCCGCGACATCGCGCACTACTGGGGCATTCTCATGCACGCTTTCGGCGTCATCTCCTGGCTGCTCGTCCTGTTCGCGCCGGAAATCATTTTCATTCTCGGCGGCAGACGCTACGCGGACGCCGTGTTCCTGATCGCGCCGATGATCACCGGCACCCTGTTCCGTTTCTACAGCTACAGCTACACGGCCATCCAGAATTACCACAAAAAGACCGGCTTTGTGGCCATGTCCACGGTGTCCGTCATGTTCCTGAACGTGGTGCTGAACTACGTGTTTATCCTGCTGTGCGGCTACCGGGCGGCGGCCTACACGACCGCTTTCAGCTACCTGGTGCTGATGTGCATGCAGGCGGCGATGGAAAAACGCCTGACCGGCGAACAGCTGATCCCGCTGCCGCAGACCCTGCGCATCTCCTGCTCCTATTTTGTCCTGTGCATGCTCACCATGCTGCTGTTCCGCGCGCCGGCCCTGCTGCGCTACGCGCTTTTTGCCTGCATGATTCCGGTCGGGATTCACTATTTCCTGCCGAATCTGAAGGCGGTGGCGGAGATTATCAGGGGGAGGAAGAAGTGAGGGGGAGGGGAGAAGTGTTTTGTCATACATAATAATCTAAATATAAATAGTAAAAAGCAAAATTCAGGTATGAATAAAAGAATGGTTCTTCTCCGAAGGTTGGTGATTCTTCTCCATTTCTTGGTGTTTCACCAACTTTCAGAGAAGATCTTCTCTGTTCTGTGGGGATGCACAAAAGCTTCTCTGGTTCCTGGTGTTTCTTTGACGTTCCCCACGTTTTATAGAAGATCTCCTTTGTTTTTTGGTGTTTTCCGTCTGTTGGCGATCTTGCTGGCCATAATTGCTCTCTTCTGTTATGATTCTTTTTGCCACTACCAAAATCCTAAAGGAGGAAACAATTATGACCAAAAAGATCACCAACAAATAATTGCCTTGTTTTTTATCTGATATTGCACTAATTCATAATCTTTGTCGAGGAGTTTAATAATTCCATCCATATAACCACATCCTTTTCTATAATCTTAGTTATACTGTATAACTTTTGTAAAATAAAATCAACTAAGTTTGGAAAGAACCTATCTACCGTTTACGAAGAATATGAAGGGAAAAAGGAGCAGGAAGCGGTTTAGTCAAAGGAGCGCTCCGTAAAATCCAGAAAAGGGGGTTTGCGCCCAAAAACAGACTCCATAAAAAAGATGAGACGCCTCCGCGAAGAAATCAAGCTTAAAAAAGCCTGAATCTTGGCGGAGTTGTCTCATCTTCGTTTGTCAGGGGGAAAAATCGGTATTAACCGACAGCCCCTTTTAATATCTTCATGACTATAATATTTTTGTAACTTTATAAGTTTATCCTGGGCCGAAACCCCATATTTCCGCGATTTCTCGACCATTTTTTATTGCGGATTACGAGTCCCAAACGCTAGAGGGTTAAAAATTGGGGAAGTTAAGGATGATCTTATCGCATCTCTCGCCCAAATATTTTTTAAGTTTATCAATCACATCATCATCCACCAAAGACAGATCTATCTCTGCCCTCAGACTCTGCTCATATGATTCAATTGACTTTATTTCTACTATCTTAAAAGATATCATCTATCTTTCCATCCCTCCCTGCATAGCTAATTATGCGAACATCGCTTTCCTTCGCCATATATAGCATAGCATATTTCGACTCATTATTCGACAATTATTTTCAATTCTCGACTCCTTTTTCACCAAGCAGGCACTGCCTGCGCAGCTGCCATCTCCGGAACAAACCTGTCGTGATCGTGGTGGACGAGGCCCAAAATCTGAAGATGGATACCCTCTCCGAGCTTTGGATGAATGTCCCAGCGTTGATAACTATGGACTGATCCGTTCATTGCCTGAAGCGGCTGCTTCTGAAAATAGATCTGATATAAAAGAAAAACGCAGGAAAGAAAAATAATATAATTGTCATTATTTTGTGCGCGCACTTTGATTTCACTGCCGAAACCATGTCAATTAATTACGTCCATAATCTTCTTAGGCTACTGGATAGTCCCTGATTTTTTCCAGAAAACCAGTCACTGCCACTGCAAGCTCCAGATTATCTGGTGAATTGCATTCTATATGATCATAGAATCCTTTGATTGCATATTCTAAATTATTATTCTCATCAAAAGCCATCTTTTCTTCATATGACGCAATATATTTTCCCTTTTTCTTCTCCAAAAAAAGTGCCCATGCCGTATAGTCTTTCAAAGGGTCAAAGCATAGTACTCCCCTCTTGGCTGAAACATGCAGATTACGGGTTTTCACAGCCGATACCAGACTGCACAGTATCCTGACTTTAATTGCATCTAAGCATTCCATTTGAATTTCCTCCTCAAAAACAGTCCTTTCATCTGACCGGAGGATTCCCACTCCCGTCAGCTTCCATTCCCTGTCTGTTCCTAAAAGGTAAAAAACAACCGAAAGCAAATGAACCCCTAAAACTTCCATTACCGAATCATTCACATAGAAATTTCCAAACTGCCGGATTTCCCCTTCAATTGCCAGCACATCTCCAACTCTGCCGATTTGTTTTTTCAGGTATTGAATTGATGGTGACATAGTATAAATATAATCCGTATATAAACACAGATGATTCTGCCTTGCCAGAAAAGCAAGCTCTTTCGCCTGCCATAAAATTTTCGTTAAAGGTTTTTCACAAAAAACATGCTTGTGATGTTGAAGGCATTGCTTGGCAAGTTCATAATGGGTGTCAATCGGTGTACATAAAAAAATGGCTTCAACCATGGTATCTGCCAGAATTTCATCAAACGTAATGCCATTGGTTAAAGACGGTGCATATACATATCGCAGCTGAAAATAATCGCTGTCTCTCAAGTATTTTTCCAAAATACGTCCCCAGTATCCATATCCGATCAGTGCACACGGCAATTTATTTTTCATCATCCCCAGCCTGATCCTTTCTGTCTTCGATCATCAATGTTTTCTTCAATACAACAATATTTTTCAGGTAATTCATTACCAGCTTCTTCACATTTACAGTTGTATTCGGGTCATCCTGCCAGGTTACAGGCAATTCATATATTTTCATTCCACCACGTTCCGCACGAATCAGCATCTCTATGATAAAAAACCAGCCATTCTCCACACTGCTTTGAGCAATCAGTTTTTCTGCTGTTTCCCTGCGGAAAAATTTAAAACCGCATATGACATCCGTCGACTTCACACTGAACACACCGCGAATCAAAAAAGCAAGACCATAAGAAGTTATATTACGATACCATTTTCTCCCTGACATATGTGAACGCTTATTCAGCCTGGAAGCGTTTACGATCTGGATAGCTTCATCTCGCTCAAAAATATGATACATATCTTTCAAATGGCTGATATCCGTCGACAGATCGACATCCATATACCCCACAATGTCAGAATCATTATTTTTCACCCCAGCCCGAAACGCCATGCCCACGCCCTTTTCCTGCAAACGCAGATACCTGACATGAGTGTATTTCTCACACAATTCACGGCTGATTTGTTCCGTCCGATCAGTAGAACCATTGTCGACAATTGTCAGGCAATACGGGCATTGGAAATTATCCTCCATATAGCTGCACGTTTCCTCTATTCCTTTTTTCAACCGCTTTTCCTCATTCAGAACCGGGAATAATATATTAAGGCTGAACACTGGTTATAATCCTCTTGATTTGTCCTCATTCTCAACTGTTTGTAATCTTATCAATAGATTCAATCAAATACTTTTGTCTGCGAAAAACTATCTTCAGGATTACAGACAAATACTGGAATATAATTGTCAAAAGTAAAAATATGCCGAAAAAACCAAGTGCCAAAAACAACATAATCGGCGTCCAGCCTTCGACAGGTTTACGTACGCTAAAATACGAGGCCCACGTATATACACCGATTATGCCTACACAGCCCAAAAAGAAAAGGCATATATACAAAGAAAACTTTGTGGCGGCATTGGTAAACAAGATCAGAGAATCTATTGCCAATTCTATGCGATTTATCTTTTCCTTTTTGTCTGTCCGCTTTTTTCTCCGAACATTTTCGTAAGTAATTGTAGCCATATTAAGCCCACAATTCGCATACACTGCTTTTCGGAAAACCAGCATACGGTTCAAAGACTTAACACGGTTGAGTGCCCTTCTGGAAAGAATACAAAAGCTTTCCTGACAAATATCATTCTCGGATAAATTATATTTGTTAAAGATCTTATAAAACAGTTTCGAGCTCCTGCCTGTCACACTGACCGGCGCTGCTGCAACAATATCGTAGCCTTCCAACGCTTTCCAATAAACATCCATAACCAATTCCATCTCATAATCAAGGTAAAGGGAATCGAATTCATAAACAAAATCACCAATGGCCAAATCCACCCCCGCATTCATGGATAACTCCCGCCCCTGATAAACCGACATATTTATAATAGAAATGGCCTTCGCCTGCAGTTCTGCTACAAGCTTCTCAATGACTTCCCTGCTGCCATCCGTTGACGCATCATTGACACAGATAAGTTCATATTGCTCAAATGTTTTATCCAGAAAAGCGTAGATTTTTGGGAAAAAAACTTGAAGCTCTTCCGCAGAATCATGCACATAAAGCACAACCGATATAAAATTTTTTTCTTTGCCGTCAATCATGCCAAAACCTCATCTAAATCATAAACTGTATTGATTTTTCCTGATAATACACTGATAAATGTCGGATTTTCAGAAAAGAATTTGATTACCGTCGGCCGGGAATCATCGACCTCCGACGCTTTTAAAATTGGTTTCATAGAAAATAAAGAATACTTATACTTAAACCGATAATCTTCCCTCAAATATTTTCGAGCCAGGCCAGACATATAACTCCATGCACTTTCAGGCCTTGCCGGACACTCATTGCAGTTCCCAAGCTGTTTTGGAGAGCAGTACCCCCCCCTATCCCTATTTTGGCAGGAAAAGGCCGGAAGTTCATCATAGCTTGTCATATGCGGGGTAAAAGTAACAGCTGTCAAAGAGTGCATCCTAGTTTTTCCAAAGGGCATAATAGAAAAAAACGGGCCATCCATTACTGTAATGCCCGTATCCTGCAGCTTATCTCCTGCATCGCAGATGATAATCTCGCACAGCTCATATTTTATTTTAAATGGCTCATAGTCAAGCAGCTTTAATATTTGATTCACAGACGCATAAGTTGCGTTCAGGACAAAATCGCTATAGTAACAATTTCCATTCGAGGTTTGCACGGTATAACAATCCATTTTCTTTTTAATTCCGGTAATTTTTGTATTAAACTCTAAAATCACATTGGGCAATTTCATGATTTCATCAAGAAAATACCTTTTTAATATCTGCGCATCGTACGTATACTCTTCTGTTAGAAAAGCCCCATCACACATCCCTTCATTAAAATAGCGGCCCACTGGCACTTCATCGCATCGTATCCCGGCGGCCTGGCAGAACTTTGCAAACTGATCTGCGTCCGTCCATGAAAAATCAGAGGATATAGCATAAATTTGGTCAAAATTTGAGTGTATACAAAAGGCATAGTCCTCGTTAAACCGCTCAAAGTAATTGGCCGATTTAATGGCTGTTGAATAAGATCTGGGATAATGATAACCCATATGGACGCGTGCCTGGTTAATGTATGTAGCCCTCATAAATGGCGCTGAATCATACTCCAGCACCAGGACGGATTTGCCTCGAATTCCGCAATAAAGGGCGGAATATAAGCCATACAGGCCAGCGCCTAAAATAATTCTGTCATAAATTTTCATGCTGCATTTTTCTCATTTAAAGCTGGAATAACGATATTGATATTCATAACATCCCCACAGTTTTTTTTATCGATTCTATTAAGTACTGTTTCTATAACAATTTATAGTAAAAGTGGTTCTCTCCCAACAGTCATTCCGAAAATTTAACAATCAATACGTCATCCACCATCTTGCAGCTTCCTTTTGCCGGATATATTGGCATAGCCATTACTTCTGGCATAATCGCATATGTGTCAGAATTGTCAATATCTTCTTCTCTTAGGTTAATATTATAAGACATAACATAATCGAAAAACCACCTGTATGGTCCGCCATAAGTGTAACCAAACGGATGATTCAAACCAGGCCCCATAACATTGTCAAAACCTGTACGTTTTCTGTATAAAACAGATTCCACAGGGGTTCCTACAAACACAACCGGCGTTTTCCCTGGAACATAACCGTCCGTTTGTTCGATACTATATGTAACTTTTGTCATAAAGCTCTCAGATGCTTCAAATTCCAACCCCTTTTTTAGATATACTTGATTGGCAAAAACTATATTAAAAGTGATTATTATAATCATAGGTATTGCAAATCTTCTAATCTTTTTCAAATTCAATTCTTCATAAAGCATCAAAATAAATACATAGAAGAAACAATAAGAAAAAATGGTCAGATAAGAAGTAACAACCCCTTTCCCAATAAAAAATACTACATTGATCCCAAACGGCATCAAAAATAAGCATAATACCGTAAAAAAAAGCAAATTCTTTTTCATTTTATTTATAGCCACTTCTTTTAGAAGGGCCCACATCATAAGCAGAAACAGCAAACCATTTAAGCATCCGGAAATTCGTCGATGGAAAGTTTCCGGATATAGCATATACCTTATTGGCATAAGATATGTTTCACAAAAAAGATTTACAATCGATACCCCTGTAAAATCTCCAACTCCTGTGACTCCATTCACACTATCAGAAAGTGATATTCCCTTCCAGCCAACTACAATTACCTGTATTGCTATATAATAAAAAATCAATCCTAATAATAGCGCTATAAAATATCGAATGGCATGAAACCAAACCTTGCGAGATTCTTTTCCTTCTAAGCAATGCTTAACAATAAGAATCAGAAACAAAATTACTGTTATGTTAAAATAGCTCTGGTAAAGCCCCAGCGAAGCAACAATAGCTGCGCTGGCAAACAAACATCCATAATGATATTTCTCAGTTAAATATACAGCACCTACAGACAACAAGTAGGCCAACATATACGTATCTGCCCAATCCAGATATGTAGCAAAAAGGAACGTAAGCACAGCATTTGTACTCGTAACCCCACATATCAGAGCAATAGCTTTTATTGATCGAATTTCAAGTACTTTTATTAGAACATAATTTGCAATTGCAAGCCACAGAACAGCCAATCCTCCAACAAGAAACGGAGGAACTAAATCTCCCCGAAAGAACCAATAAACCGGCTGCAAAAATCGTCCTATGGAAAGCTGCCAATTTTTATTTGAATACTCACAAATCAGAAGGGAGTCATGTGAAAAATCTAAGTTAAAGAAACGATATGCATGAGTTAAAAGTCCAAAGAAAAAAGTAAAAAAGATAACAACATACAAATGCAGATATTTATTGCAATGAATCAGAACCTTTTTCATAATTATCTAATCCCTTCCGAAAAGATCCCTCGTATATACCTTATCTTCTACATCATCTAATACGCTATCATATCTGTTAGCAATAATAGAATCACTGTTTTCCTTAAACCGTTCAATATCGTTTACCACAAGGCTTCCAAAGAATGTGGTATTATCCGGCAGGGACGGTTCATAAATAATCACCGCCGCTCCTTTCGCCTTGATGCGTTTCATTACTCCCTGAATACTGCTCTGCCGGAAATTATCACTATTACTCTTCATCGTAAGGCGGTATATTCCAACAGTGATTGCCCTCTCCTTATCCGCATTCCATATGCTGTTCTGCGTATAATATCCGGCCTTTTCCAATACCCTGTCCGCAATGAAGTTCTTCCTTGTCCGATTGCTCTCGACGATGGCTTCTATAAGATTTTCCGGCACATCCTGATAGTTTGCAAGAAGCTGCTTCGTATCCTTGGGCAGGCAATACCCGCCATAGCCAAAAGACGGGTTATTATAAAAATCACCAACCCTTGGATCAAGGCATACACCCTTAATGATGTCCTTAGTACATAAGGACTTCAGCTCAGCATATGTGTCCAGCTCATTAAAAAAAGAGACCCTCAGCGCCAAGTATGTATTCGTAAACAGCTTGACAGCCTCTGCCTCTGTAAATCCCATGAAAAGAGTTTCTATATTCTGTTTATCCGCCGCATTCTGGAGAAGAAAAGCAAATTGCTCTGCCACCTGCCTGGTTCTCTTATCGCACCCAACAACAATCCGGCTTGGATGGAGATTATCATAAAGCGCTTTGGACTCGCGCAGAAATTCCGGACTGAACATAATCCGATCTGTATGGTATTTTTTCCGAACCGACTCTGTGTACCCTACCGGAACAGTCGATTTTATAACCATCACAGCATGGTCATTAGCACTCAATACAAGCTCAATTACTTTCTCAACAGCTGTTGTGTCAAAAAAGTTTTTCTGCGGATCATAATTCGTCGGTGCCGCTATGATAACAAAATCCGCATCAGCATAAGCTGCCGCTCCATCCAATGTAGCCGAAAGATCCAGTCGGCGTTTTTCATGTTCCATTAAAAACTTTTCTATCTCATTATCCTGTATTGGACTCTTCCAATGCTGAAGAAGCTGAACCTTTTCCGGCAAGATATCCACCGCAACGACATGATTATGCTGGGATAGTAATACTGCCAGGGAAAGTCCCACATACCCTGTTCCCGCTACTGCTATTCGCATTGTAATTTTCCTCCGTTATATCCTATAAAAATCTTTATACCATTCCGCGAACTTTCTTAATCCTTCACGGAGAGTAGTTGACGGTTTAAAGCCAAAATCCCGTTCCAATTCACTTGTATCCGCATAAGTCACAGGAACATCGCCAGACTGCATTGGTACCAGCTTTTTATGTGCCTCGAAATCATAATTCTCCGGAAGCACGCCGGCATGTACCAATTCCTGCTGCAGGATATCTACAAAATCCAGAAGACTTTCGGGCTTCCCGTTGCCAATATTGTAAATATGGTATGGCGCCGTTGACACTCCATCTATCGTTATATTCTTTCCCGGCGCACAACACATCACCCGAATGATGCCCTCCACAATATCATCCACATAGGTGAAGTCTCGTTTGCAATTACCATAATTAAATATTTCTATTGTCTGTCCCCGTAACAGTCTATTTGTAAATCCAAAATAAGCCATGTCCGGCCGACCGGCCGGACCATATACAGTGAAAAAGCGCAACCCGGTTGACGGAATTCCATAGAGTTTTGAATAGGCATACGCAAACAGTTCATTAGACTTCTTCGTTGCGGCATAAAGTGATACTGGGTTGTCCACTTTATCCTCCGTGCCGAACGGCACTTTCTTATTTCCACCATAAACAGATGAAGATGATGCATAAACCAGATGTTCAACCGGATTATAACGGCAGGCCTCAAGAATATTGTAAAAGCCGATAATATTGGACTCTATATACGCATCGGGATGATCAATCGAATGGCGAACACCTGCCTGGGCAGCAAGATTGACAACAATATCTGGTTTGTATTGTTCAAATACACTATTTACAAAAACCTTATCCGCCAACGTGCCTCGGATAAACGTATGCTTTACCTGACTGTCCGCTGCAGTTTTCTCAATTTGCGCCAAACGATATTCTTTAAGGGTCACATCATAATAATCATTCATATTATCCAAACTGATGATATAACCAGAAGTAACCTCCTGTAAAATCTTTATTACTAAATTTGCGCCTATAAATCCCGGAGATCCTGTGACAAGGATCGTTATATCCTCCAAATTTACATTAACCTTATTCATCAAACACCTACTCCCTGTACCAGCAATATATTATTCATTTTCTTCCTCTTTATGAATATTTTTTGAGAACCATATAAGATTGATAAAATAAAGCAGCCTATTTTTCTGAAAATCATGAGGTTTAGGTTTTCAAAAAATATTTATATCCCTTTCAAGAGTTAATCAAGTAGCACAACAAGTTAGGTTAGCTCATTTCTCCCATAATTGCATTCCTTATATCTTTAATATTTTTAAAAGTTAACGTAGGTCTAATATTGCCCCTTTTTATATCATTTACCGTAGCCTCCCCAGTTAATACACAGACTGCCGTCACACCGGCATTCAAGCCAACAGCTATATCCGTATAAAGCCTATCGCCCACTACAACCGTTTCCGATTGTGAAAAACCAAATCTTTCCATGGCTGTTGTAACCATAACTGGTTTCGGTTTCCCAATATACACTGGTTTCCTGCCAGTTGCATTTTCCAGCATCTGACATATGGAGCCACAATCTGGAACGAATCCAAAGCTGACCGGGCAGGCTAAATCCGGATTTGTAGCAATAAATGGAATATCTTTCTGTAGCATCTTACAGGTATTCCTTAATTTACGACTGGTAAGCTCCGTATCAAATCCTACCAAGATTACGCCTGCCTTATCATCTGTTTCTTCCGTAACGTCTAACCCGACGGCTTTTAACTCATCAATTAAAGAGCTTGTTCCCTGACAATATACCTTTTCTCCAGGAAAGTTATTCTTTATATATAAAATAGAAGCCTGCACCGACGTGAAAAAATTGTCTTTATCCACATCAATACCCAGGCCCCGCACTTTTTCCACATACGCTGTAAGCGATTTTGAGGAATTGTTCGTGATAAATACATACTTTCCGCCCAAATCCGTTATGGCCTTCAATAATTCCAATACTCCTTCAAAAAGGACTTCTTCCTTATAAATAGTTCCATCCATATCAAAAAGCCACAGTCGCTTTTTGCGAAGTTGACTGGCATCTGCTCCAAAATAGTCTTTCATAAATTACGCTCCACAAAAAGTTTTTCCGCAGCGGCAAGATCTTTATGGTTGTCAATTTCCAGCCATCGACCATTCAGCGGGCACATCCGAAACTCTACATCTTTGAACGCATCGTTAAGAGCCACTTCACTCCAGAGTTTTAATTCTTTCTTATCTTCAATATAATCAACACATCTCTTAAAAAATGCAGTCCCGCCATCCGAGTCAAACCGATAAACATCTATGGTCGTCCCGTAAGTTTCCTCTGGGCATATCTGCTTTGATATCGCCGTAAGACGCCCATTCTCTTCTTTTACTTTCATAGATTCCTCAATATATTGCCCAACCTCTGTAACAACAGCATTCGTCCATTCACTGGCAATAAGGGACTTCAGAATAGACGCATCATAAAATACATCACCATTCATCATAAGAAAAGGCCCGATGTTTCCTGATGGAAACATGGCCCTCATTCCAAGATACGCAGAATACATATTATTAGTAAATGCATAAGACGTGCTTTCAACTATGTGAATGTCTGGATAATGAGTATGTACTTCTTTTTCAAGGATATCCGCCTTATATCCGGAAATAACTGTGATATCATCAATATTGTTCTCATGCAAATTCTCAATCTGTTTCATCAGGATCGGTTTCCCATTCACCGACACCAAAGATTTCGGTCTGTCATTCGTAAGCGGTGCCAGCCTTGTGCCCAGACCAGCCGCCAAAATCAATGCTTTCATTTATAATTCCTCCGTCAGCTCATTATATATCTTTTTTAATTTCGCCTCTTCCATGTCCGCCTCATGCAGATATGTGTATCTTTCCTTCCTCATAGAAGTTGCCTTTTGCATGCATAATACAAACGTATCCTCATCAATTCCCAGACGCATTGGATTGATATCAACATCAAACCGCTTCAAATATTCTAAAACTTTATCATATGATTTTCCCAACAGTTTCAAAATTGCTACTGTGCCTAATGCCACCTGAATACCGTGAAAATTCTTAACTTCTGCATAGTAATCCAATGCATGGCTGAAAAGATGTTCTGAGCCACTTACTGGCCTGCTGCTTCCGGCAAAATCCATTGCAATCCCGGAAAGTACCAATGATTTAATCAGAACCTCCACAAATTCCAAACAAATATGATCGTACTGAGTTTTCATTAAGGCATCCAGCGAAGCCTGCGACATCAAATATGCATATCCATTCATGGTATCACGCCCACGCCGGACAGCAAAATCCCAATCCTGAAGAGCCATATAATTGGAAATAGTATCACCAATCCCCGCTTTGATCAGTTGTAATGGACTAGAAGCAATGACCTCTGTGTCAATCACGATCATAGAGGCCATTGCACATCCAAGACTTTTCGGTTTGCCATCTTTCCTCTTAAGTACGGCAATCGGAGAAGCAAGCCCATCATTTGCTGCCGTAGTAGGGATGGAAAGGTATGGCGTTTTCGAGATATATGCCGCATATTTGCATACATCAAGTACTTTTCCGCCTCCCATTCCAATGATACAATCAATATCTGTCGCGATTACTCGCTCCGCAACCGCCATAGCATAAGAAATCGTATTGCAATCAATAATTTCTGTCTTTAAATATCCTACTTTCTCAATCTGCTTTCGGATGTTCTCGCCATATATTCCATCTATAACCGGATCTGTTATATAAAAAAGTTTTCCTGAGATCCTATTTTCCTTAAGAAGAACCTCGACTTTATTAATATAGCCTGATCCAATTTTTAAAATATTCGGTTTTGGCATCGTCCCCTCCACATTCATTCAATATTATGCATCGAATACTTTTCAAGCCTATATGCAATACCAGTATATTTTTCACATATTCAGTACAAGCATATTCTTTTTCAAAGATTTTCTCTTTTGCCGTTAACTAATCCATTAATAGTATTTATAAAATGCGCATTGATAATTTCACAAATCCGTTTCGTTGCACTGCCTGTCTCCATAGTCCCGTAAATTTGACTAACTTTATCGTATGCCGTTTGAAATATACCGCTATCCGATTCTCTGATTATCTTTTCTAGTTCTTCCTGATTACTCGCACAAATAAAGCCCGCTTCAAGCGGACTTATTTTAAAGCCTCTGCAATTGGTTTCATAGTCTGCCAAGTCAAATGTCGCTAAAATCACTGGTTTCCCTGTCAGATAAAAGTCTGTAGCAGTCGATGAATAATCAGAAATAAGGAAATCAGTAATAGACAGGATATCTGCCATATCTGGATAATCAGTTGCATCAACAAAATTATCTACATTACCAAATCCTGTTAATTTTTTCCCCACATGTCCCCTGGCAACTGCGACCCATTTACCGCCATATTTATTTTCCAAAACTTTTCTTGTTGATCCAAGATTTATAAATACATTTTGAGAATTCAACATATTATCTCGAAACGTCGGGGCATACAATAATACTTTGGAATCGTCATCAATTCTCAATCTGTTTTTTATTTTTTTCTTTGCATCTAAACTCATCTTTAGCATTCGTTCATTTCTCGGACACCCAAAATTGTCAATTCGTCCCTCATATCGAAAAGCTGCCCTATAGGAATCTACCCCAAAATCAGAACCCGCCAATGCTATATCTACAACATCATTATCGCACATATTATTAGCCTTACACCAATCAGGGTCTGCTTCATATAAAATTTTCTTAAAATTCCGATCTCCATGCCAAGTCTGTATATAAAGTTGCCCTCTTTTTTTATAACTCTTAAGGCCTTGAAATTGACAATTATTCACATAGCAGAAAGAAGAAAACAAGTACTTATAAAATTCAATCCTGTTCGATATACATTTCACATAATCTGGAACCAATTCTTTGTTTGCTCCACTATCCAAATACCAAACTATCTGATATTCTGGATACATGGAATGTATCATTTCTGATATTGCCCTGGGATTATCTGAATACTGAACTCCGTTAAACGACTCGAATAAAATAATAGGGGTGATTCGGGTTGTGTTTTTTAATACAATTTTTATAATATTTTTGACTATTTCAATCAAAAGGATCCCTCCAGCACTCTTATATCTTTAAAGTAGCTTCAGCTTCTTTCCATAATATAAATCCCATTCTTTCGGCTCAAATGTATCATACCCAGATCCATGATGTAAAGTTATTTCCCCATAGTACAATTTCCCATCAACGTCATAAAAATCAACTCTTACATACTTGAATCTCTGCGCTACTTGAGTTCCAATGGCGACCATGTCTTTAAAAGTTTCTGGACAAGGAATATCGTCGCCAATCATACCTTTGTGATCATTGCGCCCTACCCATTCCATATTCATTCGTTTCCAGGAAGGGGAATATATGCTTCGATAATTTTTTCCTTCCCGATCTATAGAGCAATATACAAACTGCAATTCTCCATTTATAAAATGCAGTTTATAATCATTGGGAATGTGTCCATTTTTATCTAAGAGAAGTCTTTCTACAATGATACACGGCTTTATATTTTTATATTGCCATTCCTGAGATCTATAATAATAATTACCAACTAACCATCTGCGACATTTCTGCTGCAGTTTATCAATATCTATTTTATTTTTATCACGAATAATCTCATAGCAACCGCACCCCGTATTGCTTTTTACAATACACGGAATATCCGGAAGTTTATCGTAAGTTATCTCCTCCCAATTATATGTATAGAAGAATAATGGAACCAAACGTTCTTCACCAAAACCTTTCCAGAATTCTCTCACTGCCAATTTATCCGCGCAAACTGTATAAAACGGTTTATGATCATTGATCTTTAACCATTGAATCTTTTCATTTAATGTTTTCGGATTCTTCAAATTAAGAGCTTCTCCAAATATCAGCCTGTACTTTTTTTGGGTCAAATAAATATCTCTTTTCTTTTCCCCCATAATAAGGTAAGGAAGTCTATATCGTATAGCATCATAAAGCATATATGCGTAGTAATTATTCTTTATCACATCTTTTAATCCCATATAATTTCCTCCATGTCATTTGTAATCCAATTCTGGTGTTTATGATGCGATATAACAATTTTTCTCTCGCAGAGTTTTAGCATTGATATATCCGACTGGCTATCGGATATGCCAATTGAAAATACTCCCGTAATCTTTTTTTCTTCAATATATTTTTTCAATGAAATTACCTTATTTTCTCCAAGGCATTCGTTTTTGATTTTTCCCGTACAGACTGATCCAGCAAAACCAAATTCAGCAGACAAAACATCTCTGATGCCTATCTCATCCGCAAAACAACGAATATAAAAATCCGATCCTCCACTCAGAATGACAATACGATATTGCTCTTTTTGCAATTCCCGCAATAATTCCACTGTTGGCATAATCAAATTATCTCTAACTTTTTCCCGGTAATATTCCTTCCCACATTCTACAATAGCATTATAACCCAATCCCTTCAATTGTTTCACAAGGAGATGTTTATACACATAATATGTAATCCCAACATGCTGCATAATTCTTGTCATTACTGAACATAAATTTATCACTGCAGAATTACATATCCAATAATATTTCTGAGGGTTCACTTTTCTTATAACATACTCCAGAAATGGATCCAACGTTTGAAAGTTTGCTATAGTTTCACAAAAATCAACTAATACGATCTTTTCATTAGCGTCCTCCAAAATATTCTCCTATAACCTTTGCTACATATTTCATCTGACTGCATGTCCCTATTGTTATTCGTATACAATACTTTTTCAGCAGCCCTGTTTGTGATACATCCCTTACAAATATATTATTTCTCCCTAGATAGTCAATTAACGCAATTTTGTCATCCTCTTTATGTAATTGCAAAAGCACAAAATTTCCCTCACCATGTATGCATTTCACATATTTTGAATATTGATCCATTGCTTTTACAAATTCAATCGCCGCCTGATTTACTTCTTCCACATACCTTTTCATATATGGAATATCGCTCAACGCTCCTATGGCTGCTTCCTGGGCAAATGTCGTAATGTTTTTAGGATTACGTATATTGGATATAAACGCTATATTATCTTTTGAGGCAATCAGATAGCCAAAACGGAAATTAGCAAGCGCAAATGCTTTTGACATTGTTCGTGATATCAAAATGTTCTCGTTACTCAGAACTAATTCTTTGGCTGAGACCCCTGAAAATTCTGCATATGCCTCATCGATAAGGAAGAGTATTTGTGGATAACGATTAACTAATTGCCGAATAAATCCAATTTGATGCATTGTTCCTGTAGGATTATTCGGATTACAAATGTAAATAAGGGACGGAGTTATCTCCTCAATCCGTTCTAAAAAGCTATTTGCATCGAATTCAAAAGTATCATCAATGTTATAATAATAAATATCTGCACCGCAAACTTCTGCTGTCAGCCTAAAATTGTCGTATGTAGGTCCAAGGATTAACACTGGATCACCTACTGTTATATAGAGTTTTGCTATATACTCATGTAAACTGTCTGAGCTAGCAAAATATTGTATATTCTCTTTAGGCAGATCGATATACCGCGACAACAAGCATAATAATTCTTCATTGGTTGTCGCCGGATATAAATTATAAAACTGAGAATCTCTCACCAAGGCTTCAATTCTTTTTACGACTTCTGGGGACGGTGAAATCGTTGCCTCATTCCAATCTAACTTAAGAATTTTTTCCCTTTCCTCTTTTGATACCGACCAGACCTTGTGAGATGCAGCCTTATACGGAGCAAAATTACGAAGATACTTATTAATGAAACTCATTTTAATCCTCCCACAACTAAAAATACATTTTTCTATTTTCCATTTTCTCAACCACTATCTTAATCGCCTCTTATTTCTTCAACCTTTTAATTATCTGTGCCGGCACTCCACCTGCAATTACATAATCCTCAGTAATATCTTTCGTGACAACGGAACCAGCGGCTACTATGACCCCTTTCCCCGATATATCAACACCAGGTAGTACAACAGAATTCACGCAAAGCCATGTTCCCTCTCCAAGATGCACATCAAGTCCAACATGGGGTACATCCTTATACCCCCCCCACAACCATTTTGATGTATCCAATTGTCCTGCCGTAATCTGAGCGCCCCGTGACAATACCACATAATCATCAATAACAACATTACCTCGAGGTGCAATTTGCACACCGTTATTAATAGTTACATGATTTCCTATCGAGATCTGGGAAAGATTAAATAACAATGGTTTGCCATTAACAGTCAATCCTATTCCACATTTTTTTAATCTTGATTCATAATATTTTTTCCGTACATATCCGTCATAATGATATTTGAAAACAGACCATTTCTCATAAAGTGGGGCAATCAAACCAATCATAAAGCCAAAAACTCTATCCATTTTCATCACCTATTATTCAAAACACGTATAGCAACCTGCTTTATCCCATTAAAATCCTGTCTATAAAAAATCATTGCTGATGTTAAAGTAATTAACACAGCAATGATGAATACTATAATGGATCCCCAAAGCCATTGGAACCAGTTAGCTCCAAAGGCTACAAAACGTTTTACAAACTCTGAGCATAGACAAATCATAATGATATTGCATCCACACCAGAGTATCTTCCTTATTACATTTGATAAATTTAGATTAACGATTTCTCTGTGTATAAAAACAAAGTACTGTACTGTACGTATAGTATTTGCTACAATTGTTCCAATTACTACACCTTGAAAACCTATCAGATTAATCAGTATTACCGATACTAATAAATTGGATACCGCTTCCAAAATTGCACCATTTCTTGTTTCTTTATACTTTCCTGCTGCTTGCACAAGAGTGACATATGGCTGCCTTATACAATATATTGCTTCACTGATTACCATTAAAATGGCGAACGAAGGAATAATATAATTAATATCCGTTACACCAGCTGTATAATTTTCTACAAATGGAACAATCAGTACAAGAACGCAGGGAAAAACAATTGACACAAAAACAAACATAAGAAACTCATATAATTTAAAATTCTTTATCAGCGCTTCCTTTTCTCCTTTCGCTATGATATTCCCAAATCCAGCCTCCAAACCGTTCGTGAACATCTGCATAATCGCTCGAATCTTTATTATGATCATGTTATATATGGTATATACTGATACCAACTTAATATCAACCACACATGTAAGAAGCACAAGATCTATATTATCATGGATTATATTTGCGATTGATGTTGCCGCAGCATCACCTCTTTGCTTCAATGCTGAATCATTCGGTCTGACGTTTCTATTAATGTTATATTGCTTCTTAATATATGTAGCTATGATTAACGGTTTAATCAAAAATATTAGGGAAGACACAGATTTTACAATAAAAATATTATATCCTGTCCTAATCAATCCATATGTCATTGCACAGTTGACTAATAATGTAACGGATGTAGAGATATCATAAACATATTCGCGCTGATCAGAAGTCAAAAGCGTATGGTTTGCAACCGTAAAGAAATATTCTACAAACATAGAAAACGAAACAATCCCGACCAAAATCGCAATCTCTGCCTTAGGAATAGTTGTATGGGCTATCACAGGAAGAAGTATCATAATTGCTACTGCATATAATATAATGGCCGCAGAAAACTTCTTCATAAATATATCTGTTGCTTTCAGTACTCCGCTTGTCTTTTCATCATCATTTTTTGCTAATGAATCGTATAATGCAACTCTTGTTGGCCCTGCAATTCCAACCGTTAAGATTGTTATATAATTCATAAACTGTGTTGCTGATGCAACAATGCCATTATATTCGGAGCCAAAATAAGAAAGTATTAACTTTGGAACGATAAGGCCGCATACAAGCGCTACTACATTATATGCAAATGACGCCATAACATTTTTTATTGCTCGTCTAGTACGCATAAACTCGGAAAAACCTCTTCTTTAAATTCCTTA